>JAKMDG010000006.1 GCA_022428035.1 Longimicrobiales bacterium | reverse complement strand
ACCATGGATCGACCGCGTCGACTCTGACCTGCTCAAGCGTGGGAGCCATGACGGCTCCGGACAAGAGAAGCGCCATGGCCGCGAGAAGATGGCCTGGTGGAGTGTTCTGGGTCCCGAGCGCTTGCCGAAGGAGCTGCAGAACGATGTAGATCCGCGTAAAGCTCGTCGTGAGGAGCAGTAGACTGGGAAGCAGCGACATCAGTCCGAGAACGATGACGGTTCCCACGGATCCGCTGAGCCTGAGTCCGCCCTCCTCGTCCCCCACCTGCATCGATACACCGGGCAGGGCGTCCAGCAGGGATGGTGCAGAGGGATCCGCGTCGGCGTTCAACCCAGTAATCGAGCTCGACTGCTGGGCGGCGACCTCCGGGGCCACCTGGGCCGAGCCGACATCTGGATTCAGGGTCATCAGCATCACGCCCACCATCAGGGCAACCCCTAGCCTCCGTATCACCCGAAGAGGCACCTCCGACAAGACGGACATACCCTTCAAGGCTTCACCCGACCGGTGTTCCAGAGCCTCTTGCGTCGGGGGCTGGTCTTCGAGTTCCGTAACGAAGCGGACACCGCCTTCGCCCGTGGAGACCAGAATTCGACGGCCCTCGACATACACCACTGCAAGTCCCTGATTGCCCTTCAGCGCAACTCGGGACAGAACAGTGATGTCAGTGCGTTCTCGCGTCGCTTTCGTTAACCACGAACAGCGCTGCAGACCTCGGGCGGCGAGGATCACGAGCCCACATATGCCCGAAGCCAGACCGAGGCCTGTCAGAAGAAGGGCCGTCACGGCGTGTCGTCCGCCTCCCCGACGCTGTTGCGAAGGCGAAGGATACGCACGCCGAACTTATCGCCGATTACGACGACTTCGCCCGTCGCGAACGGGGTATCACTCACGAAGACATCCACAGGCTGCCCGACAAGACGATCCAGCTGCAGAACGGAACCCTTACCGAGTCCCATAATCTCCTCTACGGACATACGCGTCCGCCCGAGCTCGATGCTCACCGGAACCTTCAAGTCCTTCACGGCATCGAAGCTCACGCCACCGGACGGACCCGTCGTCTGGGTCGTGGCGAGCTCCGAGGCTCCCGAATCGGGCGTAGTCATCGGATCTTCACTCACCTTCGTTCCTCCAGGAAATCACGGTTGGTTGTGGACGGCGTCCGTCAGGTGGACGGCCAGATGTTCGCCGACCCGTCCCTGCTGCCCTCTGAAGCGGAGCGCTCCCTCGATCCACACCTCGACCGGGGTTGCAGCGCTGACGTCGGTAGGCAGGATGTCCCCGGGCCGAAGTTTCGACAGGTCATCCAAATGGCAATTGCCGGCAGGCACGCAAGCAACCGCGGACACCCGGGCCTGACGTACCAGCTGCTGGGTCTTGTGCAGAGGGGTCGGGACATCCGGAGCGAGCCTTTGCCGGGCCTGCGTTCTCTGGTCCTGCTCTGCATCGAGGAATCGGTCAATCAACCGAAGGGGCAGAGCGTATTGAATGAGCCCTTCCGACTCATCGACCGTGCACTTCAGTCTCACCACGAGCAGGTCCTCGTCCACTTCCGCAGACTCGATCATCTCTCGCGCGGATTCAAATCGCGCAAATTCGAGAGCAAGCTCCGCGTAGTCTGCCCAAACCCGCTCGATGGATAAGACAATCCGATCTATGACGATCCGAATGATGGCGGCCTCGAGGCGCGTAAGCACCCGATCAGGTGGATCCTTGAGCGCCGTACCGCCGCTCATTCGCTCGAGAAGTCGAAACCCCATCGAGG
Organism: Longimicrobiales bacterium; assembly: GCA_022428035.1. Taxonomy (GTDB): domain Bacteria; phylum Gemmatimonadota; class Gemmatimonadetes; order Longimicrobiales; family Gaopeijiaceae; genus UBA2589. Next base: position 789 of record JAKMDG010000006.1, on the reverse strand, counting down.
GTTCGAGCGTGAGGGTGACGAAGTCGAGAGAAGTGCTGCCCCGGCGATACACGAATGCAGCCACCGGATCCGACATCACATCGACGAAGTTCCGATAGGAGACCTGCGCGATCGAGTCTAGCGAGAAGTCGAATTGCATGCGGAGGCGACCTTTGACCCAGCGCGCGATGGTGTCCGCCAACTGCTCGTGGGCGACCTCCAGCCGACTCAATCGATCTGGCGCAATGCGCGCGGGTTCCCGGAAATCGTACGAGAGGACCTCGGCGTTCTTCGAAGACATATCCGTCATGACAGTCCCGGGCCCCATGCATAGCTCAGGACGGAGGTTGTCATGCACGTGATTCCTGCTGCCCCGTAAGAATCTCGGGCCAGCCGGATTGGGATCTGCTCTGAGTGCATCGCGATCATTTGGATCTCCACAGTTCGCTTCGCGCCATTGCTAGGGGCATAGCGCGTGCCAGGAAGACGACTTCGCAGACATAACCATAAACCACTGGCCTACAATCACTTAAGCGCATGATACACTGGATACACATCGGCACTCGGAGCTAAATCGTCGCGTGGGCGGCCAGTGTTGCCTACCGAGGTGGGCGGTTAGTGCCGGGTTCTTTGAATACGCAAAGGCCCCCGAAGTCGCACAGGACCTCGGGGGCATTCGCGTCTTGGAGGGACTCCAGAGTTAGGAGTGCGCCTCCAACCTACTATCTCCTCAGGTTGACCAGCTCCTGAAGCATCTCGTCGCTGGTCGTGATCACCCTCGCGTTGGACTGAAAGCCGCGCTGCGTCGTG
>JAKMDG010000016.1 GCA_022428035.1 Longimicrobiales bacterium | reverse complement strand
AGCCAGCACCACGGACCGGCGTCCCTGCATCAGGGACACGAGCTCAGAGAGATCGATTTCAGCTGCCGTCTCGGAATGGAACATGATGCGGAGTAGGCCGAGGCCTTCCGAGAGTTCCGATCAAGCGGGGCCCTCACCCGCGAAGGATGGGGGCCCCGAAGTTGATCAGCTGGTCGCGCGCATTGGTCAGCGGTTGTTCGGATCCCAGAGTCGAGGGATGAACTTGCTCAGCCCCTGCACAGGTCCCACTTCACCAGCGATGACGTTGCCGTCGCGATCGACTGTGACACCCTCACCCATCGAGCCGTAGCCACCCATGCCCGACGCCCGCGCAGACATGTGCTCGGGCACGAAGTACCAGACCTCACCGGTCACAGCACTCCCGACACGAAGCCCCTTTCTCCATCCACCCGGATTGTAGTTCTCGTCGGACTCCGAATCGATCGCGTACAGAATGTCGTTGTCGTCGATCCAGATACCGCTGTTGCGGCTGAACTGATACCAGGTGTCCAGGTGGTTTCCTTCCTGGTCGAAGATCTGGATCCGGCGGTTGCCGCGGTCAGCCACGAAGAGACGCCCACGGGAATCCATCGCCAGCGAATGAGGCGAACGGAACTGTCCGTCCGCATAGCCCCATTCACCGAACTGGAGAATCATCTCGCCGTCCGGTGAATACTTGGTAATCCGGCTCTTCGCGTTCGGACCGGCGTTGTCCATGTACTGGGCTCCGTGGGTCTCCGCGATGAAGATGCTACCGTCAGGCGCGATCAGAACGTCATTGGGCTCCGTGAGGTGCGTCGGCGGATCGCCTGCCTCACCCGGTACGCCGATCGTGAGGAGCAGCTCCCCATTCGGACTGAACTTCCGGACGATGTGCCCGTTCATCACCGCCGTGGGTGTGCGCTCCAGCTCACGTCCATTAGGTGAACGTGCGTCAGCGACCCAGACGTTGCCTTCCGCGTCAACATCCATACCGTGCGGCCATGTGATGAGGCCAGCACCGAAGCTCATCACAGTGTTTCCGTTCTGGTCGAGCTTCACCATCGGATCGACGTCGGACTCGGCGCAGGAGTTCACACCGCAACGGTCCCCTGCCCAGACGTGAATACCATCGATGTCGATGTTGACCGCACTGACGGAGCCCCAGGTCCGGCCGTTGGGAAGTACGCCCCAGTCTCGGACCGTCTCATACGGATTCGGCAGACTGTTGATCGGCTCGACTTCAGCGTGCTCAGGCGGGCCAGACGCGCCACGCTGGGCTGAAACGGCCTGGGGCAGCAATAGAGGGATACTGAGGGCAAACAGGAGAAGACTTCCCGTCGGGAGCGCCATTCGGTTGTGCATGGTGGTCCAGCTCGTTGCCAGAGGTGACATTCGACCGGACAGCAATGTGCGCTTGGGGCCCGATTCCGGCCAGTCGGATCGACCTGTGGCAACACCCCCCGCTCAAGGCTGCCGAAAGCTCCACCGTCTGGCGCGCGACTGAGGACGCGGTGAACGACAACGTGCGCGCGAAGGTGTTTCGTGACATGATCGCTTGCGGCAAGTCCCCAGTGAGCCAACCGTAGCCGCCCCCGACCCCGTCACTCGAACGAGCCAGCATGCGCACGATCCTCAGGTACACCGTCATCCTTCAGCTCGCCGGCGTTCCCATTATCGCGGTGATCCCCAATCATGCGGCAAGTCAGACCACTGACACAGAGCGTGCCGCAGCGCGGGAGATCCTGGCCGAGATCGATGCCTTGCAGGCTCGATTGAATCCGACGGAGATGGCCAATCAGCTGTCCGGGCGTAGCGATACCGAGCGGGATGCAGTCGTCGCCCGCACCGCAGGCCTGTGGAACGCCGAGATGCAGGACTTGAGCGACTTCATCGGGCAGAATCCGGAGGTTGCGTGGCAGGAGTTTCTTGCTGTCGATACACTGACCGCGGTGCTGCGGAACGCTGGATGGGCGGTCGAGGTCGGCGTCGCTGACCTCGAGACTGCCTTCGTCGCCACCTGGACGGCCCCCGCCGGAGCGGACGGGCTCACTCTCGGCTTCATCGGCGAATACGACGCGCTTCGCGACTCCGACGGCCCCTTCCATGGCGACCAGCACAACGCCCAGACACCCATCGTCCTCGCCTCGGCATTCGCGATCGCCGAGTACATGGAACGGGCAGGGGTGTCCGGGCAGCTGAAGATCTATGGAACACCGGCTGAAGAGGTTGGCCCTCCGGCAAAAGTGATCATGCATGATGCCGGGATCTTCGACGATGCTGACCTGCTGGTCCGGAGCCACGGCGTGACAGAGACGTCCCGCTCGCGTGCCGGGTTCGGCAGCTGCTGCCTGAACATCAACGAGGTGAAGTACACCTTCCTCGGACGTCCATCCCACCAGATGGCTTCATGGTTCGGGCGGAACGCCCTCGAGGCGGCTGTTCACTTCTATACACTGGTCGACGGTCTGCGCTCGACATTCCGCCCTGAAGCATCCATTCAGGGCGTGATTCCAGAGGGCGGCGAGGCGCCGAACGTCGTGCCTCAGCGTGCCGTGGTCGACTACTACATCCGCTACCCGGACCCCGTATACCTGGAACATGTGACGAGGATGATGGACAACGCGGCTCGGGGCGCTGCGCTCGCAACCGGCACGACCGTCGAGATCGATCGATACGGGGAGTACCGAGACGGGATCTCACTGGGGACCCTGCAGGAGTTGGCGTACGCGTACGCAGGAGCGCTCGACGCCCCCGAAATGAACCCGGAACCAACTCGACCCTCTGGATACGAAGAAACGGGGGCGGTCACGGAGGATATCCCCGGCGTCGGGATCAGTGTGTTCAGCTCAAGGGGAGCCAACCATACCCGCGGCATGCTCGATGACACCTTCAACGAGATCGGTCACACGGGCTTCAGAATCAGCGCCGAGATCATGTCGTCGATCGTGTACGACTTCATGACGCGCCCGGATCTGCGGGAGGCCGTGGCCGAGGAGCAGGCCACGCTGTCCGGCCTGCTTGGTGAGTATCACGACGCGCTACGAGCGGCCTACTCGGCCGAAATCGGAGTACCGGTCGGCCAGCGCTGAGCCATGGCGAGCCCCCGGCCCCGCTGATCCTCAGCCGCACTCCGCTGGACGTTGAGGCTGAGCAGGCGCTGAGTTGCGACGGCCTAGCAGACCTCCGATCCGGTTGTTCGCCTCTTGCCGAAGGCGCTGGCCTGCGGCGTCTTCTGCACGGTTCCTCATGATGCCGAGTACCGCGTTGACGATCTGAGAGCCGGGCGCCTGGCGCTGTACGCCCTGCATGGCCTCGAAGCCCTGTACGTACGCGCCGTGATCCAGGAGGCACAGTGCATCCGAGAACGCCACCATCGTCTCAAGGTCGTCGATCCGATTGGCCTCCTGCTGAGCGCGGAGCCGAGCTCGCTCCTCTTCAGTCAGAACCAGTTCGAGTCCATCGATAACCTGATCTGCCAGACGTTGCTGGAGGTCGAGCAGCGACTCCTGCTCCCCGGTAACCTCCGCCGTGGTCACGATCTCCGTGGTTTCGACTCGTGCCACCCGCGTATCCAGTCGCATGTCAGGGTCGACCGTAAGAAAGGCGCCGGTCACTACATACTCGGCCCCGAGAATCATCCCCACACTCTGTGCAGACTCCGGGTCGACGTATCCTGACTGCTGCAGATCGAGCTCAGCAATCAGTTCCTCGAGCCGTTCTCGCTCGACCATTTGAATCCTCTCGATCACGGAGAGGTCGGAGATCATCATGCTCGAGAATGCTCGGCCCAGGTGTTCGTACTGCTCATCACCCGTGTTGTTGTCGTAGCGGAGCACCGCGACGACTCGCTTCTCTTCCTGCGCGATGACGCGCTCGGGCACCACCGCCACGGCCAGGGTGAGCATCAGGAAGAACGACACAATCAGGGATCGGCACATCGACACAAGCTTCGATTCAGGGGAGAGGACTACGAACCCAAGAGGCTGAATGGTACGACCTTCGGCAATCCAGTCCTAGAAATCCCCGAAGATCAGACCGAGCGAAGCAGACAGTAGATCCGTGCCGAGTGACCCGGTGCGCCTCCGGCCCTGCAGACCCATCCTTTCCCACGGATATTGATCTTCCGGATGCGTCCGCATCGCCTCCATGGACGCGAGCGCACGCGCTTGTAACTCACGGCCCTTCACGTCCCCGGAGCTGCGTCGCTGATCGGCGTCGTGCAGACGACGGAGCGTGTCTTCCACTGCGTGCGGGTCGAGCACCGTGATCGGAGACCCGCAATGCTCACACTGGAAGCCATGAGCCAGGTCTACGGGGGCGCCACATCCTGAACATTGGACCGACTTGATCTCTGCCCGGACCTTCGCCTGCTCGGCAGGGGCAAGCGCCCGAACGAACTCCTTCTCCTTGAGGAACTCGGAGAACGGCGTCAGCCGGCCATCCCTGGCCGGGCACGCGTAGTACGAGAAGCGCCCTGACTTGCCGATATCATGACGGAGCGACAGCCGTCGCTCGCAGCGAGGGCATCGAGTTGCGCCGTCCAGAGCGTGACGCGGATCGTCACGGTGCTCGGTCAGCGCCCCGAAAAGATCCAGAGTCCCACGCGGAGACAACCGGAGACTCTCGCGCTTGTCCAACCAGAGAAGATGACACGCGAAACACAGGTCAATCTCCACTTTTGGACTGTACATGCCCGCGAGGACCATGTGGTCCATCTCCGCGGAACAGTTGGGGCACGTCACCGGATGAGGGGACGGATGGTCCAGTGAAGGGACTCTGAGCGAGGTTTCAGGCGAACGTCAGAAGGAGTTCGTCCAGAAGGCGCTGGGAAGACCCGACAAAGGGTTCGAGGTCATTGCTCAAGATGTTCAGCCGCTTTTGAGTGTCCTGCAGGTCCTCGAACATCTGAACGCGGAGCTTGCCCCACCGATTCCAACTCTTGTTGATGAGCTTCAGCGTGTCCTCTGCCTCCGTCACAACCTCCATCTGGACCAACTCGGTCTTCGTAAAGAAGCCTTGCGTGATGTCGCGCGCAGAATGGGAGTAGGAGATTTCGGTCGGGAACGCCTTATCTGCGTTCTCGATCAGCTTCTCGAGCGCCACCACGACCTTCTCCAGCCCCTTCTCTTCGCTCTTCTTCACCTTCAGTTCGGCTGCGACTTCCTCTTTCTGCGTCTTGGCACCAGCAAGGACCAGCTTCTTGAGATCCTTGATCACCTCAGGTATCGGGTCGGCGCTCGTGGCAGCCTTCACGTCCCACGCCAACGCCTGTCCCGCGTCCGCCAGCGCGCGCCTCAGGTTCTCCTGCTGCCGGATGTTCAGGAGCCCGTCCTGTCTGACGTGCACCAGACCCAATGTGGTCAGTTCTCGAGCAATCTTCTTGACTTCATCCGAGCGCAGGGTGAGCCGCTTTCTTGTTACTTCAACCTTCGTGGCGATGACGAGCCTCCAACGATTCATGCCGACATGCGCTGAGCGCACAAACAGCTATCGCGGTGGTATAACCCGGATTCGAGCGAAAGATCCTCGCCTTCCCAGGCGGACTGCGCAGGTAGCTCCTCGCTTCACCTCGACCGCCGCAAGGCCCGAATCCGCGTCCCTTGGGGCGTTCGACACCCCCGCGCTCAGCCGGGCTCAGACGTTGAAGCGGAAGAGCATGATGTCACCGTCGACGACCGTGTAGCCTTTCCCCTCTGATCGCAGGACGCCGGTATCCCTGGCCGATTTCCATGACCCCACGGACTCGAACTCGTCCACGTGGATGGTCTCAGCTCGAATGAATCCCCGCTCGAAGTCCGAATGGATCGTGCCCGCCGCCTGCGGTGCAGAGCTTCCGGCCCGCACAGTCCAGGCACGTGTCTCGTTCTCCCCCGTCGTAAAGAACGTGACCAGTCCGAGCAGATCGTACGCGGCGCGGATCAGCCGGTTGAGTCCGGTTTCACTGAGCCCCATCTCATTGAGAAAGAGCTGGCGGTCGTCTGACTCCATTTCCAGCAACTCGGACTCGAGCGCGCTGCAAATCGTGACGATGGCCTCACCGTCCTGAAGCTCAGCTGCATCGGCAGCTACCGCATCACGCAACGCTCGCGTCCACTCGTTCTCAGCGTCAGGCAAGTCGGCCTCACCCACATTCGCCACGTACAGCACAGGCTTGGTTGTGAGGAGCTGGAAGCCCTTCAGAATCGGCAGGTCATCCTCTGACATGTTCGCCGCGCGTACCGGCTTTCCCACCTCGAGCGCAGCCAGCGCCTTCTCGAGCACAGCCTGCTCGCGGATCGCATCCTTCTCGCCGGATTTGGCCTTCTTGTGGACCTTCTCCAGGCGACGCTGAACGGTGTCGAGGTCCGACAGAGCCAGCTCGGTCTCAACGATCTCCCGATCTCGCGCCGGGTCGACATCCCCCAGGACGTGCGTGATGTCCTCGTCATCGAAGCAGCGCAGCACATGAGCGATCGCATCGACCTCCCGAATGTTACCCAGGAA
>JAKMDG010000569.1 GCA_022428035.1 Longimicrobiales bacterium | reverse complement strand
CAGGCGGCGCCGAGTCCGATCGCCATCGCAGCGCCGAGTCCGGTGCCCTGCCCCAGAATCGCCGCTGCCGTAGCTGTCGCGGCTGGGACACCACGCTGACGAGCCAGCGCCGCCAGAGCGGCAATCTGCCACACTTTACCGGGCACATACCGCCCGAGGTTCCCGATCATGAAGAGTCGCACCGCATCGGATGCCGGAAGACGCGGTCCGCCGAGGTCGCGGACGATTTGCGCCCAGATCAGTGCGGTGGACATGTACCCCACGAAGAGGGCTACCGACGACGCCAGGAGGAGTTCAGGCCTGATGTCGAACACACCGGACTCGAGTTGGCGAAGCTCGTCCCAGGACAAGCCGGCGCGTGTGACGATAAACCATGTGACTGCCACCGTGGCGGTGGCCTGAGCCAGACGGATGAAGGCGGTCTTCAGGACGCCGCCGTTGGCTCGGGTCTGGCGTCAGGACCAGAGGTGGATCCACTCGTTCCTGTGGAGTCCGTCTGCCCTCTGCGGCCTCGCACAATACCGATCCCGCCGGAGACGAGTAGCCCCAGGAGTACCAGCAGACTGAGTGCCCGACTCTGCCTGAGCAGCGGCGCCTCGTACCACATCTCCACGGTGCTCGTGCCCGCGGGTACAGGGACCGCGCGTAGTGTGTGATACGCCCGCACCACCTCTGCGTCGGTCCCGTTTACACTGGCGCGCCATGCGGGGAACCAATTGTCCGAGACGACAAGCATGGCGGGACGCTCCGATGTGACGGAGAGGGTCATGCGGTCCGGCTCTCGCGAGGCCCACGCCACCGTGCCCATGGCCGGGCTCCCATCCAGCGCGACGGGCGCAGCCGAAGACAGCACGACTTCTGTCTCGGGGTCGTGTTCCTGACTGAGGATATAGGGCACCGCCTCCGCGTCGGACTTCACGACCGCGGAGCCAACCAGGCGCGCGCGCGGGAGCCCGATATCCGAAAAGAGGGTCTGAAACGTCCTCCCGTCAGCGAGCTGAGTCCGAGACACAACGGGGCCCTGAGGTGCGGGACCCCGTTCGAGATCCGGCCAGAGGAGATACTTCACGTTCAAGATCCTCCGGACGTTGGGATTGCCCAGGTTCACAGCCTGGCCCGATCCAACCATCCCGATCAGGTCCCGGTAGCGAGAGAGATCGTTGGGGTGATGACCAGCGGCGAGTTCGATGCCATGGATGGCCGCGTTCACATCCTGGTCGTTTCGTGCCAGGGACCAGAGTCGGTACGGCTCGCCGTCCTGCTCCCGCTCGAGAATCGCCCTGATGTTCGCGTCCGCCTGCGACCACTGGTAGAAATCCATGGTCTGGACGAACGGCTGATCTACCCGGAACGAGTCAGCTGCAGCCAGAGCGACCACGAGGCCGAGGGCTACAGCGAGCGGAATCTTCTGCTGACGCACACCCCACACGATGCCGGCGAGTGCCGCGGAGAGTACAACGGCGATGCCCGCACCTCGCGCAATGTTCGGAATGTGCTCAGAGAGGATCTGAAGCTGACGCTCTCCGATACCAGCGTAGATGGAGGTCGTCCAGATCGAGGTAAAGACACCGGAGAGCATGAGGAGCGCCATCACACCGAGACCGGCGGTCAGCCCCCAGAGAAGCTTCTGAACGCGCTCCAACTCGCCTTTATCCCCTGAACGAACGAGCAGCGCAATCCGATCTAGCCCGAGAGCCCCCATAGTGATGACAGCGAAGCCGAAAAGAAAAGACGCCATCCCCGGCGCCCTGAATAATCGGATCCCGGGAACGATCTCGTAGAAGATCCCCCATATGGGCGTATTCGCACCCAGCGCGAACAAAAGGGACACGACCCCCAGTCCTGTAAAGAAAAGCCGGAGCTGACGCCGCGCGGCGCCCAGGAATGACACCGCTGCGAGGAGCAGGATGACGAGGCCCGCATACTCGTGGTTGTCCTTGAAGCCGTTGCGTCCCCAGTACGTGCCGGTCGCCCACGCGACGCCGCCACCGGCAAAGTTTCCGGCAAACTCCGGGACGACGAGCGAGACCACCTCTTCCGGATTCATGGAGAACGAACTGGACCAGGTGCGTCCTGTCTGCCCACTCGTTTCTTCAGTGGTCTGGATGCGGCGCGAATACTCGGTGACGTAGTCGGCGGCCGGAACGAGTTGCCACGCAGCACCTGCTGCGCCTGCGATCGATGCGGCCAGGAAGAGCGCAAATCGGACGCCACCCGCTCGACGGTCGAGGCCCGGCGATACCTCGTCGATGCCCCGGGAGGCCTGCACTGCCCGGAACATCGCGTAGAGGCCCACTCCTCCGAAAAGGAAGTACGCCATCTGGAAGTGCGTCGTGTAGATGATGCTGGCCACGACAAGCCCGATCGCTGCGAACGATGTGAGGCCCGGGTTGCGGAAGTGACGCTCTGTCACCCAGAACATCAGGGGCGCCAACGCGGTCACAAAGATCTTGCCGTCGTGACCTGGGTGAACGAAGCCCACGAGGAACGGGGCCAGCATGTACGCCACGCCACCGAGGAGCGCTGCCACCTTCGAGCCCCCGATCGCGCGCACCCACCCGTAGAAGAAACAGCCGGCAAGCAACACATGAAGGACCAGCTTCCACCCGAGTGCGCGGTGTGGTGCGGTCAGAAGCAGGAGCAGCAGTGAGGGTGGATACAGGGAGTCCCCGCCACTCAGGGCCTCGAGGAATGGCGTACCACCCAGCAGGTGCGGCGCCCAGCCGGGAACACGGCCGAGTGACGCGAGTGCATCCGCATAGAGTGCTCGCGCGGCATACCCCAGGGCCAGCGTGTCCCCGCCGTAGAGCATCTCGTCGCTGAACACGAACGCCCTGAACAGGGCCAGGGCGAGCACCCCGAACACCGCGGGCGGCACCCATCTCGGGAGTTCGACGTCAGACCTCATGCTTTTTCTGTCACTCATGGCGTCCTCAGGCGGCCTGCCGACGGATCAGCTCTTCATACAGTT
>JAKMDG010000518.1 GCA_022428035.1 Longimicrobiales bacterium | reverse complement strand
AACCCAGAGACGCCTTCCCGTATCTTATCGGATGGAGTTGCCCTCACTGGAGGTGACATGACGCTCCACGAGCGTCTCCACGGCATGACGCTTGGGTCCGCACTGGTGACCCAAGCGACGACGGACCCCACCGGGGTCTATCTCGTCTATGGTGGATCCTCGTTGACCTTTGCGGAGATCGACGCGCAGGCTGAGGCACTTGCTGCCTCTCTAGCCAACCTCGGAGTGGACTCGCAAGACCGTGTGGCACTGGTTCTGCCTGCTTGCCCCGAGTTCGTGGTATCCGTGTTCGCTGCCGCGAAGCTGGGTGCGATGGTGGTGCCCCTGAACCCGGCGCTCCCCACGTCTGAGCTCCAGTATATGCTCAGGCACTCGGAGGCGGTCTGCACAGTCACCATCGAACGACATCGGGGGATCGACTATCTGGAGCTCTTCGAGGAGCTCATGCCCCAGCTGCCGGCGCTCCGAAATCTGGTGACCGTGGGTGAGGAGGATCTCTGGTACGACGAGCGGATCTTCCAGTACGAGGACATGTTATCGTCGGGGTCGGGCCGAGACTTTTCTTCGACCACTCCGGATCCCTCCGATCGTTTTGCGCTCCTCTATACGTCGGGGACGAGTGGGAAACCCAAGGCCGTCGAACTCAGTCACACGAATCTACTTTGGGGCGGGGCGGCGACCGCTGCCGCGCTCGAGATGTCTGGCGAGGATCGCGTCGTGGGCATATCGGCGCTCTTTCACGTCTTCGGGCTCGCATCTGGCCTGCTGGGTGCCCTTTTGTCGGGCAGCTCGATCGTACTGCAGACGGAGGGTGGCGCCGCAGCCACGCTGGAGTCAGTGGAGGCTACGGGTGCTACGGTACACTTCGGTATTCCCACGCTCTTCGTCCAGGAACTTGAAGAGCTGGCGGCGCATCCGCGTGATGTGTCCTCGCTCCGACTTGTGGTCGTTGCGGGTGCGCCGGTGGGAGACGTCTTGATCCAGAACCTCGCGGAGGTGTTCGAGGTACCGGTCGTGGCTGGGTACTCGCTCACAGAGACGTCATCGATCCTCAGTGTGTCTCGGCCGAGTGATCCTGACGACAAGAGGCGCTTTACCGTCGGCAGGCCGATACTCGGCACAGAGGTCCGCATTGTTGATGCTTCGATTGAGAACGCCGGGGTCCTCCCTGAGGAGAGCGTTGGAGAGATTCGCGTCCGTGGCCCGGGCGTCATGGTCGGGTATTATCGGCAGCCTAAGCAGACCGCAGAGGCGTACGACTCCGACGGTTTCTTCCGCACCGGGGACCTGGGTCTGCTCGACGAGGAGGGCTTTCTTCATTTGGTGGGTCGGACCAAGGACGTTATCATCCGATCTGGCTTCAATGTGTATCCCCGGGAAGTCGAGGCTCAGATCGGGTCTCATCCCGCAGTGCATGAGGTTGCAGTGATCGGCGTGGTCGATTCGCTGCTCGGCGAAGCTGTGTGTGCCTGCGTCGTCCCCGTCGAGGGTGCGATCGTCACGGATCGGGAAATTGTCGACTGGTGTCGAGAGACACTTGTCGACGAGAAGCTCCCAGACCTGATTCGCTTCGTTGACGAATTGCCCCGAACGGACACGGGACAGGTGCGCCGGGTCGAACTCTCCCGAACCGTTGTAGCGGAGGGACAGTCGGCCTGACGGGGCCGCCGTGTCCGTTGTGGACGCGCCCGAAAAGGCTTCCCCGACCTCGATCGCGATCAAGCGACGTGACGAGGTGGGGAGGTCTCGCGATTTGACAATTCAGTTTGCGAGTTAAACACCATGAGTGTTCCGTACACCAGAGCTCCCCACATGGGCGGCTCGGGCATGGCAGGCGCAGAATCACCGCATGCCGCCCTCCTCATCGACTTCGACAACGTCACGATGGGGATGCGCAGCGATCTCTCCAAAGAGCTCAAGTCGCTGCTCGATTCCGACGTCATCAAGGGCAAGGTCAGCGTTCAGCGCGCCTATGCCGACTGGCGACGCTACCCCCAGTACATCGTTCCCCTCTCTGAAGCGTCGGTTGATCTGATCTTCGCCCCCGCGTACGGGAGCAACAAGAAGAACGCTACAGACATCCGGATGGCGATCGACGGACTGGAGCTGGTCTTCATCCGCCCTGAGATCGGGACGTACATCCTGCTGACCGGGGACTCCGACTTCTCCAGCCTGGTTCTGAAGCTGAAGGAGTACGGGAAGTATGTGATCGGGGTGGGGATCCAGGAGTCGAGCTCGGATATCCTCGTCCAAAACTGTGACGAGTACTATTCGTACACGAGTCTGACTGGACTGAAGAAGACGACCGAACTGGATCGAACGGGGCGGGACCCCTGGGTTCTCGTGAAGGATGCGGTCGCCAAGATGGTTCGCCGTGGTGACGTGATGCGGTCCGACCGTCTCAAACAGGT
>JAKMDG010000502.1 GCA_022428035.1 Longimicrobiales bacterium | reverse complement strand
TTGCTGCTCGCTTCCGCGTACGGGAATATCGCACACTTCGCGCCACCGGTGGTGCCCGCGCTGTACTGGAGGCGAGCCACGACCAGTGGGGTGATCACCGGACTCCTGGCGGGTACAGCCACGGCGTTCTTCTTCTGGCAGAACCCGGAGTTGAAGCCGTTCGACATGCACGAGGGTATTGTCGGCCTCCTGGTGCATATACCCGTTTTGATCAGCGTCAGCCTGGCGACGCCGGCACAATCGGAGGAACACCTGGACCAATTCTTCGGCTAAACGGCCTGGACCCGTTCCAACTAAGGGGTCTACACCCGACTCGCGCGTCTCGAGACGCGCGAGAGAGGCGAGCCTGTCAGAGTCCGCACCTCAACGATCCAGATACCTGAGCCAGCCGTGCATCCGTCCCCATCGTGGCGGCGAGGCTGACCTCTAGTCGTCGGCGCGTCTCACCGAGAGGTCAAGCGACAGCATGGCCACGGCCACAGCACCACTGCCGACCGGCACCCTGATGCCGTACATCTCACCCGGCGGAGTCATTCTCTGAGTCAGGTGAGGATTGAGCGCGACAAGAAGTTCCGCGCTCGCGTTAAGCGCCTCCGCAACGCTCCGCAGCGTCGTCCCACCTGGCACAAAGATGTTGTCGTAACGATAGGGTGTAACCGTGTAGGATTCGAAATCCGACACCTCACTCTGAGCCTCGGCTTCCTTCGCCAAACGCGTCACAGCGATCATCTTCGGGATATACTCCCGGGTTTCACGGGGTAGATAGTCGACGATGTCCCAGAAGAGAGCGTCGTTCCACTCCTTCCCTGCCGCTCGTCGATTCAGAACCCTTTCGAGTCGTCCAGGCCCCGCGTTGAAGGCGGCCGCAGCGAGATACCACGAGCCCCCGAAGCGGTTGTGAAGGTAGTCCAGATAATCCAGAGCCGCGTCCGTGGCTCGAATCGGATCTCGTCGTTCGTCCACAAACGGGTCCACACGAAGCCCGTACTGCAACGCCGTCGGACTCATGAATTGCCAGAGGCCTACGGCTGACGCACGTGAGACCGCAAACGGTGAGTATTCCGACTCGATCATCGGGATGTAGACGAGCTCCTCCGGCATACCACGCATCCGGAGGTTCGACTGGATGACCTCGTCGAAGCGATTCTTCTTGATCAGTAGATGCGCGAACTCATCCCGACGGGTCGTCTGAAATGCCTCGAGCCACTTATCAACCCGTGGATGCACATCAAGAGGGATCGAGCGCCTCGGCGCGTCGGACACCATCACGGCGTCAAGATTGACCGTCTCGAGATAGGCCGAACGGGTCGTAGCCTGCTGCCCTATCCATGCAACGGGGACCGTCAGTGAGACGGCGACGAGGCCGACCCGAAATCTTGCGAGTCGCCAAAGCGGCTCCCTCCGGTCCTGCGACGACTCATCGTGCGAGTCCAGACTGTCGACACGGGCACTGAGCCCGCGAAGGTCATCGGCAGACAAGGTCTACCTCCTTCGGATGTCGCCCCGCTTGTCCGTGTAAAATAACACGAAAAGACGAGGGGAAGGGGCTTAAAGCCCCAAATCAGGCGAGGGGGTTCCTCCCGCGCACGAACGTGCGCAGGCATGCACAGAGGACATTCCGAGCGCTGTTTCAGTCGCCCGAGCGCCCGCGAGCGCTCACGGAACTACTGTGCGGCGTACACTGAAACGACGTTCCGAGCACGCATCCGCTCAAACGTCACGACGCCGTCCACCAGCGCGAACAGAGTATCGTCCTTCCCGCGGCCGACGTTCCGACCTGGGTGGACCTTGGTACCGCGTTGACGCAGAATGATGCCTCCTGCGTTCACGGGCTGTCCGCCCGCTCGTTTGACACCCAGGCGATTCGGGTTGCTGTCCCGACCGTTCCGGCTGGAGCCAACACCTTTTTTATGTGCCATGAGGCTGTCCCTCTATCGAGAAGGGTCGGGGCGCTGCTCAGCCGAGCGCGACCTCTTCGACCCGAATCTCCGTAAAGTTTTGTCGGTGGCCCTGCTTCTTCCGATAGCTTTTCCGACGCTTCCGCTTAAACACGATGACCTTGTCGCCGCGCCCATGTCGAAGCACCTCGGCTGTCACTGATGCGCCATCGACTACCGGCGTGCCAACGTGCACCTTCTCGTCGCCGTCGCCGGCAATGAGCACGTAGTCGAATGTGACCGAATCCCCGGGCTCGGCTTCGAGCGTAGGAATGCGAAGGCGGCCGCCGGGCTCGGCCCGAAATTGCTTGCCGCCTGTCTGGAATACCGCGTACATATCGTGATTGGCGAGGTGGAAACGGTTTCGAAGTCTAGCCCGTAAAGGTCGGCAGGGGCGCGAAGTCGGTCAAGACGTGACGGATCTCTTATGCTGCGTACTTCTCCGTAACGTCCGTCTCAGCCGGACCGGAGAGCAGGCGAAACTCATCAAGCCGCATAAGGGGGTCGTCGCGAAGCCTCAGCTCGAGGCTGGTGCGACTGCCTAGGCGCTTCAGAAAGCCGGGCTCCTCTTCGATAACGCGCAACGCGACCTCCGGATGCACGCGCACCACGAGACTCTTCTCTTCCTTCGTAGCCCCCGCCCGCTTGAGCGTCCTCTCGATCTGCCGTACGACGCTCGCCGGCGTGTACACGCGCCCAATACCCCCACATGATTGGCAAATCGAGGTGAGAGAGTTGAAGATGGACGGGCGGACGCGCTGCCGTGTCATCTCGATCAGTCCCAGGCTGGACACCTCGAATGCCTTCGTTCGGGCCCGATCCTTGCCCAGGTGTGAGCGGAGTTCACGGAGGACCTTGTCGCGGTTCTCCTGAGACTCCATGTCGATGAAATCGACCACAATGATCCCACCGACGTCGCGCAAACGGAGCTGTTTTGCGATCTCGCGCGCTGCCTCGAGGTTGTTCTTGAGGATCGTCTCTTCCGGGTCCTTCTTTCCCTTCCCCGTGAACCGGCCGGTGTTTACGTCGATCGACACCAGCGCTTCGGTCGGCTCGATGACAAGGCTCCCACCCGACTTCAGACGCACTGTTCGGCGGAAGGCTTTCTGAATGTCTTCTTCAACGCCGAACTCGTCGAACAGCGAAGTGTCACCCTGGTGGAGGTGAACACGGTCCTCCAAGTCAGGATCGACCGATTTGACGTAATTGACGATCTCGTCATACGCCGGCTTCGAATCCACCCGCAGCGCTTCAAACTTGTCGCTGAACAGATCACGAATCACGCCACTGATGAGCGTCGCCTCGCGATGCACCGGAGAGGGCGCGCTCAGGGACTCCGCATCGCCCCGGATCTTCTGCCATCGCTCATGAAGTCGCTTGAACTCGCGTTCGAGCTTCTCCGCGGTCACCTCCTCGCCGACAGTGCGAACGATGAGACCCCCGCTGTTCCTCGGCAGGATCTTCTGAGCCATTTTGCGCAGCTTCGCCCGCTGATTCCGGCCTTCAATCTTCCGGCTGATGCCCACGCGCGATGCGAACGGCATATAGACGAGGAAGCGACCCGGTAGAGAAATGTCCGCGGTCAGCCGGGGACCCTTCGTGCTGATCGCCTCCTTCGTGACCTGCACCAGGATCGTTTGACCCTTCCTGATGTGGTCCTGGATCGGTGGGAGCTGCCGAGAGCGCCGCCCTCTGCCTCCGCCGCGACCGCCACCCCTGCCACCCTTCCCACTGCTGCCTTTGGCAGCGCCCTTCTCCTTTCCGGACGCCTTGGCGTCCCCACCGTTGCCGGCCTCATCGCTTCCGTTCTCTTCGTCGTCCTCACCGTCTTCGTCGAGGTTGAGGTCTGAGACGTGAAGGAAACCAGCCTTCCCGGTCCCTATGTCTACGAAGGCGGCCTGGATCCCGGGTAGCACGGCATCGACACGACCCAGAAAGATGTCGCCAAGAACCCGGTTTTGATCCGGTCGGTCGAACATGACCTCGGCGAGTCGTTTGTCTTCGCGGAGCGCGACCCACGATTCCTGTGGGTTCGAACTCACGAGGATTTCTCTCCTCAATTATTTCTCCAATGAATGATGTCGGATCCATTCCACCCCTGCGACGCCCCCGGGCGACCCTGAACTGCTCGGCGCGAAACGCGGCGTGAGCAGTTCCGGCGACCACCGGGGCTCCAACAGATCCGGGCGCGGCAGAGAGGCGTTCCACGACAAGTGTCATGAGAACGCCAACTCCCGACCGCAGCGGACCGACGTATTTGAGTTGCTCAGGCGCCCGCGGTCTCCATTTCCCGCGCCGGCTCCATGCTTGTCAGCGGGTCAGCCTGCAGCTCCTCGAGGAGCTTCCGTGCAATGACCAACCGCTGGATTTCGTTCGTCCCTTCGCCGATCTCGCAGATCTTTGCGTCGCGCATCATCCGCTCGACCGGGTACTCGCTCGTGTATCCTGCTCCGCCCATGACCTGAATCGCACCAAGTGTGGCGCGCATGGAAAGCTCCGAGCAGAAATATTTCGCCATCGCTGCCTCTTTCGCATACGGCTGACCATTGTCCATGAGCCAGGCAGCGTGATAGGTGAGATGCCGACCGGCTTCGATGTCGGTGGCGATCTCGGCCAGTTTGAACTGGACCTGCTGGAAGTCAAACACACGCTGACCGAATTGCTCGCGCTCGGTCGTGTAGCGAAGCGCCGTCTCCAGCGCGCCCTCCGCGAGGCCAAGAGACAGAGCGGCCACGCCGATCCGCCCGGAGTCGAGCGTCTTCATGAAATTGATAAAGCCTCGGCCTTCTTCGCCAAGCAGCTGGTTCGAAGACACCTGCACGTCCTCGAAGTGCAGTTCGCGGGTGTCCGAGGCACACCAGCCCATCTTGTCTTCCTTTTCCCCTGCTCGGAATCCCTCGGAGAACGGCAGATGGTCCAGGTGTCCACACCCTGCTGCTGCTGCCCGCTCAGGGTCGATCGTCGGCTTACAGACGATGAAACTGCTGATGCCTTTGGCTCCCCTTCCGGGCTCCGTGACCGCAGTCGCGACAAAGATTTCACCCACACCGGCGTTGGTGATGAAGATCTTCGAGCCGTTGATCCGCCACCCGTCGCCGTCGCGCTCTGCCCGCGTCCGGGTTCCGGACGCGTCAGACCCGGCCCCAGGCTCGGTAAGACCAAAGCCACCCAGAACTTCACCCCGGGCCAGTGGCGGCACGAAACGCTTCTTCTGCTCTTCCGTTCCGAAGTTCAGAATCGGCGACATCCCAAGCGTTGTATGGGCGGAGACCGTGATGGAATGGCTTGCGTCGAACTTGCCGAGCTCCTCGATGACGAGGATGTAGCTCAACTGGTCGAGCCCGAGCCCGCCAAGTTCCTTTGGCACGGCGATCCCGAAGAGACCCATGTCGGCCATGGCCCTCACGTTCTCCCAGCGGAACTGGCCTGTTTCGTCCAACTCCCGGGCCACAGGCGCAATCGCCTCATGGCCAAACCGATTCACACGCTCTCGAAGAGCGATGTGATCGGCGGTCAAATATCTATCCATCAGGTCACAAGTATCTGGTTCCAGAGTCCCACCCACACCCATCGCAGCGGCCACATCCGACAGCCACGGACTCACCAAAATAGCGCAACAGACCATTTCTACGGCATCCGGGCGTGATGGCGAGTCGTTGCACGGCCCCGAGCCGGTCGAGCGCAGAACGGCGCAGGTCTCTTAAATGACGCCAGTTCGGCCGCTCGAGTAGCCGTATTCCGGACTTTGGAGACACTCTCCTGGCCAACCCTGTTCCCTCCTGACAGATGGCGTCGATTCGCTCGAGAGTCGAAAGAAACGGCGCGCCTTCTCCAGATTGCCAGGCGTTGACTTCAGGCCCCATGAGTCGTCTGAGGCGCGGATCGTCGCATGCGAGCCAACCGCCTCGACCCGCGAGATGCCCTAAGCGCCAGTGAACCATCCGCACGATGGCCTCATGCGGGTGAGTCCGGTTGATGAAGCGAAGACCTAGCCGGCGATCACTCACCGCATGGAACGCCACGCACATGGACCGCTCACCATCGCGTCCCGCTCGCCCCGCTTCCTGGTAGTACGCCTCCAGCGTCGTCGGAAGCTGAAGGTGCAGGACGTACCGGACGTCGGGCTTGTCGATGCCCATCCCGAAGGCGTTCGTGGCCACCACAACCCTGCTGGTCCCGCTCATGAACCGGGCCTGCACAGCTGAACGGAGCGGGCCCGGGAGGCCGGCGTGGTAGGCCTCGGCGGCGATCCCCGCCCGTGAGAGGCGTCGACGGACAGCCTCGACCGACGTCCGTGTCGGGGCATAGACGATGCCGGTGCCGGGGGTCCGAAACGCGATCTCGACCAGCCGTTGCAGTCGATCTCTGCCTGGTCGTGCCATCTTGATGGCCCACCACAGGTTCGGGCGATCGAAGGAATGCAGAACAACCTTCGGGCGGCGCAGGCCCAGAGACGCGGTGATGTCGCGTCGCACGGCAGGCGTCGCGCTCGCGGTAAGAGCCAGTACCGGTGCGGGCTGCCCGTCGCGGAATGTGCCAATCATGCGGTAGGCTGGCCGAAAGTCATGCCCCCACTCGCTGATGCAGTGTGCTTCGTCGACTGCGATCAGACCGATGGGCAGTCGAGCGATTGCACGCCTGAAGGATGCCGCCAAAAGCCGCTCAGGAGACACGAAGAGGAGGTCAACACGCCCCGTCCGCAGCGACCCGATGACCATCGAGCGCTCCCGACGCGTCTGAGCGGCGGTCAGGCAGTGCGCATTGAGGCCCGCGCCGCAGGCCCGGACAACCTGATCCTGCATCAGCGACACCAGAGGCGTCACGACCAGCGTGAGCCCCCCGATCATCATCGCAGGGATCTGGTAGCAGACGCTCTTTCCGCCACCGGTCGGGAGTACACCCAGCGCGTCTTGACCCGACAGGACCGAGCGGATCAGCGCCTCCTGCCCCGGGCGGAAGGTGGGATAGCCGAAGCGCTCGCGAAGCAACGCAACAGGGTCGGCCGTGACAGGCGCATTGTCCATGGTGGACGATCGTGCGCCACTCAGGGCGCCCGAATGGTGCTACGAGTCGTCGTCCTCGGAGTCCAGGGACCCAGCTGCCTCGAGTTCGTCGGCACCGGGTTCGTTCGGGCCAGGCAGAAACCGAAGTGCAAGGCCGCCGGCGAGCACTGCGATCGCGGTCCCGGTCAGCCAGCGTTCATCGAGGTAGATGCCCCCGAGCGTCAGTGCCGCGGCGACCGTGAAGATCCGTACCTTCCATTCGAGCCACTGGTCGTTGCCCCGGGGGCGATAGGAAAAAAGCGCCAAGCCGTCAGCCCTTCGACTTATCGAGGAAGCGGCGAACACCGACCCGGCATGCCTCCGACATGCGTGCGTCCACGTTGACCTGGGCAGCTCGTTCGATGCCCTCATTGAAGCCGAGACTGTCCAGCTCGTACAGGAGGCTCTTGGTCATGCGCACCGCGGACGATGGCTTCTTTGCGAGCGCGGCGAGGTAGAGGCTCACCTCGGTTTCAAAGTCGGCCACGGGGCACACCCGGTTCACGAGCCCCAGGCGATGAGCCTCCACAGCCCCGAAGCGATCACCCTGCGCCACCAGCTCGAACGCGCGGCCTTCACCCATTTTTCGGCGAAGGATCGTCATGACGAGTGCCGGCACAAAACCCAGGTAGACCTCGGGATAGCCGAACTCGGCGTCCTCACTCGCCAGCACGAGATCGCACGCGGAGGCGAGTCCACAACCTCCCGCGAGGGCCCGCCCACGGACAACGGCCACGATGGGGTTTGGGTGGTTCCGCATCTGCTGGAAGAGTGCGCCCAGGGAGCGCGCGTCTTCGAGATTCTCGTCCTCACCCATCTCGGCGATGCGTTCCAGCTCGGCAAGGTCAGCACCAGAGCAGAAGTCCTTCCCCGCCCCACCGAGGGCGACGACGCGTACCTCGGGATTCTCGGCAGCGCGAGCTAATCCTTCCTTGAGAGCCTCGACCAGAGCACCATTGAGGGCATTCCGCTTCTCAGGACGATTCAGCGTCAGCCATGCCACACGGCCATCGACTCTGAAAAGGAGCAGGTCGCTCACGGCGACCATCCCTCCGGAACCCGGCCCCGCCCAGCGGTGGTGATCGCGACCTCATCGGGTACGTCAATCTCCATTCGGAGCAGGCCTGTAGAGAACACCTTCCCCTGAGCGTCATTCATGAGAGACATGGTGCCACCGCCACCCAGCGCCCCGTGAAGCAGAAAATTAAGAGCCCCCAGGTTGGGCAACTCGAAGCGTTCGACATCACCCTTCACCATCTCGCCGAAGTGCGATTTCACGGCCTCTGGCGTGAGATGTTCCCGCAGGAGCTGATAGTGCTCCATGTCATACGCGATCACGCCCACGTTGGCAGTATCCCCTTTGTCACCAGAGCGGGCGTGGGCGAGCTGAACCAACTGAACCTTGGTCATACGTCTCGTACCTCCACACGAAGCTCGGACTCGACCGCCTCTCGGCGAATGAGCGCAGGCCAGTACGCCATGATCTCCTGAACCCGCGGACGTCCGCCGGCGAATCCGGTCACTGACGGAGGACCGGTCAGCACCAGGGGCGCGATCTCTCGGGTAAAGCGCTCGACGGATGCCCGATCCGAGGACCGGACGCCGACGCGAAGCTGCACCTCGGGCAAATCAGCGGGTGGCTCTCCCGCGAGGAGTCCATGAGTCGAATCCCAACCGACGAGCTCCGTCCGTATCTCGTCGAAGTGGAGGCCCAGTCGATCCAGACGCTCCCTCAGAATCCGATCTGCGGACTTCGCTTTCGCCGCGGCATCCGGCCACGAATACGTGAGCGTTCCCGTCGCCTTCCAGCCGGAAGAGTACGCGATCGATACCTTCAGGAAATCGGTTCGAGGGCCACCCTTCACACCATGAACGCGTACTCGGTCGTTGCCCAGGTCGTCCAGATGGATCGAGGTAAAGTCCGCCACGACGTCCGGCGTGATATAGTCCGTCGGATCGCCCATCTCATAGACGATCTGCTCGGCCACAGACGCCCGGGTCACACGACCACCGCTCCCGTCGTGCTTGGTGACGACGAACGAGCCGTCTTGGCTCACCTCGACGATCGGAAAGCCGACGACCGCCATCTCCGGGATCTCCCACCAGTCGATCAGGCAGTTTCCACCGGTGCACTGAGCACCGCACTCGTTGATGTGCCCGGCGACCACACCGGCCGCCACCCGATCGTGGTCATCCGGCGACCATCCGAACTCATGAATCAATGGTGCGTACGTGAGGGCCGTATCCGTGCTCCGCCCCGTGACCACGACGTCTGCTCCCAGCTTCAAGGCCTCGACGATCGGTGCGGCGCCGATGTACGCGTTGGCGCTCTGGACCTGATCGCGGATCTCAGCGAGCGGTGCGCCCGTCTCCATGTTTGCCAGCTCGTGCCCGGCCTCGAGCAGCTCGTCGAGGCGAGCCATCAGGTCGTCAC
>JAKMDG010000466.1 GCA_022428035.1 Longimicrobiales bacterium | reverse complement strand
ATACTGCTCTTCGCCCCCGAGCCCGACCACAATGACTGCATGCGTGCGACCCTGAGCGGCCAGATGGGCCGGCGTGGCCAGCACGACGGCGAGGAGAAGGGCTGCTGCGATCCTCACACGAGCCCCCGGATTCGACGGAAGCCCCACTCTGCGCCCATGAGGATCAGCATGAGTAGAAAAATCGCCGGCATGTCCCAGAGATCATGCTCTTCGGTCAGGGTCACACCGGCCCCGCTGATCGAGATGTCTTCCGGTAACGTGGTGACGTTCTCCGGCGTGTAGAACCGGCCCCCCGTCTCGTCGGCCACCCGCTGGAGCAAAGACGTTCGGCGCGCAGACGCGTAGTACTCATCGTCACTGCGGGCGACATGCAGAACGGACCGGTCCGTCCCCAGGATCGAGCCTTCCCGGGTCGCTTCGAGTTCGATCTCGTAGTCGCCCATCTCGCTGGGTCGGAACTCGGTGACGTACTCGCCGTCTTCTTCCACCGTCCATTCCACCGGTAATTCTTCGACCATGCCGGAAGGGCTGGTCACCCGGGCGATCACACCAGCGTCGTTGACTTCCAGATAGGTCGAGTCCGAGATCGTTGCGACGACACGCACTGCTTCACCCGGCTCGACACGCTCCTGATCGGTCGCGACAGAGACTGCGTCGGGGACGCCATCCACGAGCCAGCGGAGCATCTGCTGCCAGAACGATTCGTGGCTCTGGTCCTCGAGCGGTACGTCGGCATGCATCTGCCAGAGCCATGTGTCTTGCGGCGTGAGGGCGATCGAGGTGCCACGGCCGTAGCGCTGAAAGGCGAGCACGATCTGTCGGTCGACTGTCATTCCGTCCGTATTCGTGCCCTCGAGCAGTGTGGTCGCACCAGGTCGCACCTGCGTGATCGGGTTGACCACCGTGAGGGGCGGGAGCGAATCCCATCGGGCCGGGACCGCGTCCAGCTCGGCGTCGAGCTGGACGGCCGGGTGCGCGAGGCCAGCAGGCGTGGGAAGGACCCTGACTTCGGCGAAGTGTCCCTGGGGCCCGGTCGCCTGGGGCTCGTTGAGGATGACCGGCAGCACCTCCTCGACCGGGGTGCCCATCCATCCGCCTTCCGCGAAGGCGCTGTGTCCTCCCACGAAGAGCAGGCCACCGCCACGCACGGAGACAAAATCGGCGATCATCTGGAGCTGATCATGCGTGAAGAACGAGGCCTCGACCGACCCCAGCACGAGGGCGCGGTAGCGGTACAGCTCCTCTCGGGTTGTCGGAAATCCGAAGGCGAGCTCTGTGCTGTCGGATACGGAGAGGCGCAGGAACTTGCTCTCGGCTGTGCGCTGCAGCACGACGAGCTGAAGATTCTGATCGTCCTCGACGGCCCGTCGCATGAACTTGACCTCGAAGCGTGGCTCTCCCTCGTAATAGAGGATTTTCTCACGCTCGCCTCGCACATCCACCCAGGCGGTCCGGTTGTTGTTCTCGGCGACCCGCTCCCCCGATTGTGTCGGAATCTGGAACTCGATCCGACGGGATCCTCCCTGCTCGAGTTCGAACCCGATACGTGCCACAACGGGCTCGCCGTCGGGGCCGAGTTCGACGGTCTCCTCGGCGAGAATCTGGGTGTCGTCCGACACGACGATCGGTACTGTACGTTCGCCGAACCCGTGCTGGGTCACGACCACATCGACCATGAGGGTCGAGCCTTCGAGTACGGCGCGCGGGAGCTCTACGCGGCCGAGCTCGATGTCGGGCTCTACGACCTCGTCGCCGACGCCGACGGTAAAGACCGGTACACCGGCTGCCTGGAGTGGGACCAGCGCTTCCGTGAGTGGTCGATCGTCGTTGTCCGCGCCGTCAGACACCATCACAAGGCCAGCCAGCGGGACGCCAGCCAGGTCTTCACGCGCTGCGTCGAGGGCGCCGGCTACGTTGGTGTGTGTGCCGTCGAATGTGAGTTCCCCAAGTCCGTCGATTCGGTCGGCGAAGTCTGAGAAGCGGAAGAAGCGCAGAACGAATCGCTCGGACAGGCCATCGAAGAGCGTGCCCGCGCCGGGCATGAACGCGTCAGCGACGAAGTCGCTGCGCTGGGTCCCGTCTTCGTTGTCGAGACCCATGCTGCGGGAGTCGTCGATGAGTACGCCCACGAAGTTCTGCTGAGGGACGACGGTCGAGATGAGCAGTGTGGGCTGCATGAGGCAGTAGACAAGCAGGCCGAGCAGCCCGACCCGAAGGCTCGCCATGATGCCGCGATCGACGACCGTACTCTTGCCGCGGGCGATGGTGTAGGTCGCGACCGCACTTGCAGCAACGAGACCCGCGATTCCCAGCCACAGTCGAAACGAGCCCGGTGCGCCGAACGCGAGGTCGCCCTGTTCGAAGGCGATACCGCGGTACTTGAAGAGGAACTCGAACATGGTGTCCATGATGGTTCCTCAGTGGCTCATGCCGTAGACGATCATGTTCGCACCCATCTCGTAAGCGAACGTCGAATACTCGAGCGGATAGTACGGGCTCTCAGCCCACTCCCACGCGTCGCCGAGGTCGGTGTTCCAGTTGATGACGACCATCAGGCGACCCTCGTCGTCCAGGATGCCTTTCACGTACGGAGTGTAGCCGTCGCGCTCATGCGTCTGATAGCCGTTGGCCCCGTTGTTGATGTTGGGGACCTGCAGGACCTCTTCGATGTCGTAGTAGGCGCTGAAAATCGGGTGATCGAGATTGAGGTCGACGATCGTTCGCTCGGGGAAGACGCGGGCCATGTTCCACTCGAATACCTGCCACTCGCGTGAACCCCAGAAGTCGTCGACGATGAGGAAGCCCCCCGCGTCGAGGTAGCTGCGCAGGCCTGCGACCTCTTCGTCCGTCATCTCCATGCGCCCGACTTCGACGGCGTAGATGACGGGGAAACGACGGATCCCGGGGTCTGCCAGGGAGACCGCATTTTCCCAATCGTATGCGTTGAGGCGGACCAGACGCTTGAGCACCACGAGGAACTGTCGATCCCCCTTCGGATAGTCGGTCGCCCACGACCCTCCGCCACGTCCACCATAGAAGCCTCGCCCGTACCCCGAGTAGACCGCGCGCGTCCAGTAGAACGGATAGCGCCCGGGCAATTCATCCTCGACCATCCGGGGTCCCATCTCACCTGCGGACGGAGGGCGCACTGCGGGTGGAGCTTCCTGAGCCAGTAACTCGAAGCCGGGACGAAAGATCGGCGGAAGTTCGGACGTCCGAGGACTTGCAGGACGCTCCTCTCCCAGGTCATGGCTGCACCCTCCGAGCACGGAGAGTGCGGCGACGACCAGCATGGTGCCGGCGTGGGAGGGTCGCCTCATGGGCTCGGTCCGGGTCTGGGCGCGTGGGGTTCCTTACCTACGAATCCCGTTGTGAATGGTTCCTGCTGTGATTCGTACTGCTCCTGAATCCTCGACATGCTCGATTGGCTTCCTGGTGGACCGGGGTCTGGCGAACCTGATCGAGCATGCGATCGTAGGGTCTTTCGACCTGATGACGATGCCCCGGACCCACGGGTCGGGGACTCCCGTAAGCGACAGTACGGCCTCGACCGTAGATTGAACATATGCCCAACAAACCGATGACCGTTACGTCACGGAACGTGACACTTCGCGACTTCGCGATCTTTCAGATCAAGCTGGCCCTCGACGGACTGAAGGACCTGGTTGCGTTCAACTTGTCGATCGTCGCGATCATCCTCGACTTCATTTCCGGTCGAGGAAAGCGTCCGCGTCTGTTTTACTCGGTCGTGCGTGCCAGCGAGCGCTTCGACCGATGGCTGAATCTGCACAGCGTCGTTCTTCGCATGGACGAGCGAGGCAGTGATGAGGGGCTTTTCGGTGGAGCCGACGAAGACGACGACAGCATCGTGGGTGAGATCGAACGCATGATCAAAGGCCAGTCCGTCAGCCGGGAGGACGTCATGCAGCGTCTGCGTGCCGGCTCTGACGCGCTGCGAGGGAAGGACGTAACAGAGAAAGGCCACACTCGGTCGGGCGATGAGCCCTCGTCAGCCCCTGAGGGTGATGAGTGATCCGACGATTAGAGTCAGCGATGAGCCAAACGGGGAGGGCTCTGTGAACGAAGCCCAAACAGAGTCGTCGGAGACGTTCGCCGCATCGATTGAGAAAGGCTTCTTCCTGGGTCTGCTCGTCACGCTCACTCTGCTTCTCTTTTCTGTTCTCTCGGGCTTTTTTCAGCCCATCTTCTGGGCAGCCCTCATGGGTGTACTTTTCCAGCCCGTTCAGAAGTGGTTCGAGCAAAAGCTGATGGGGCGCGTGTCTCTCTCGGCCGTCATGACGCTGCTGGTCATTCTCGTCACGGTCCTGGTACCGACGCTTCTGATCGCCGGAGCAGTCGCGGATCAGGGGCTTCTCCTCTACCAGAGCCTGCAGGAGGGTGACGTGGCCCCGGGTGCGATCCTGATTCGGTTAGAGGAGTCGCTTCCCCCCGAGTTCGTGGCCATGCTCGAGCGGGCGGGGATCGTCCCGGAGACGATTCAGGAGCGAATCTCTCAGGCAGCACTCGATGCGAGTGGGTTCATCGCCGGGTTGGCCGTGAGTGTGGGGCAGAACGTAGGTCGTTTCGCAGCCATGTTCTTCGTCATGCTCTACCTCCTCTTCTTCGTTCTACGTGACGGGGATTCGATGCTGGAGCGGGCCATGTGGGCCTTGCCACTTGGGGACGATCGGGAGCGAGACCTCTTCAACAAGTTCGCTGAGGTAGGTCGTGCGACGATCAAGGGCACCCTCGTAGTCGGCGCTGTGCAGGGTCTGCTCGGGGGGATCATGTTCATGATCCTCGGAATTCAGGGCGCGGTCTTCTGGGGCGTCGTGATGATCTTCCTGTCGATTCTGCCTGCGGTCGGGGCGACGCTCGTGTGGCTCCCTGCTGCGCTGTTTCTGGTCGTGGGTGGAGCACCAGTGAAGGGGCTCATCCTCCTGATCTACGGGTTCTTCGTGATCGGACTCGCGGACAACATCCTCCGCCCTCTTTTGGTTGGTCGGGACACCAAGATGCCGGACTGGCTGATTCTTGTGTCGACGCTCGGAGGGCTGACCACATTCGGCATCTCCGGCTTCGTCATCGGGCCGATCATTGCAGCCATGTTCCTGGCGATCTGGACGATGTTCGGGGAGCAGCAGGAAGAGGCGATGGCCGTTGGACCGTCAGCTGTTCGGACCGAGGCGCACGACGTGTCCGGAGTTGACGCCAAAGAGGCAACGATCGAGCAGCCGCCTCTCTGACCTGCTCCGTGTCCTCAGACCGGATTACCCCACCAGGCGCGGCCTGAAGATCCGGGGGGCGTACTCCCGCAGGTGCCGTTCCTTGTCTACCTGAGGAATGCCGTCGGTCATCCAGCCCGGTGCCGGTTCATCGCGAAGATGGTGACCGAAGAAATCCTGGAGCCGATACTGGAAGTCGATCCGGTTCTGGAGCTTCCTCAACCCATGTCCCTCGTCCGGATACGAGAGCCAGATGACCGGTTTCTCGAGGAAGCGAAGCGCGTTGTACCACTCGAGCCCCTGCTCCCAGTTCACTGTCGGATCCGACTCGCCGTGCAGGTAGAGGACGGGTGTGTCCATCGTCTTGACACCAGAGATCGGCGACTCCCGCCAGTACAGATCGAAGTCGTCGTACGGATTCGTCGCGTACCGGCCCTGACCGTAGATGTCATAGCTGTGGTTGTTTTGGCCGCTTCCGACGAAGAGCTGGTTGAACTCACTCACCAGATTGATGGGTGCGGCGCCGTGCGCGATCGCGGAGAACATGGTCGACCGGGTCGCGATGTAGGCGCTGCCTCCACCGGAGTACGAGTGCCCGCTGAGACCCACGGCGTCCGGATCGGCGAAGCCCATGTCGATGACCTTCTGCGTCGCGGCCTCGACCGCCTCGAGCATGTCCGAGTGTGAACTCCCGATGCGGAAGTGCACGTCCGGCTGCATGAGCAGATACCCACCGCTGACGAGGCCGGCGAAGTTTGGCTGATGCCGATAGATCGGGGCCGGATACAGGTGGAGGTCCTGCGAGTACTTCTCGTAGAAGCGCACGACCATCGGCAGGCGCTCTCCCTCCTGATACGTCTCCGGAACGGCGAGCGTCCCCTGGAGCGGCGTCCCATCTGATAGCGTGTAGTCGAACAGAATGCGGGAGCCCCACAGGAATTCGTTCTGCTGGGGATTCGCGTCCGAGATCTGCTCGCGATCGCTGAAGTCGCCATCGCTGATCCAGAGGTCGGGAAAGTCCTGCCACGTCTGCACAGTGAAGAGATATCGGTCCGCGTCTGCCGCTTTCAGCGGGTAGGAGAAGCGGCGGTCCTCCCAGGTGATCTCCTCGAGGTCACGCCCGTCGAGCTCGAAGAAGCCTTCTTTCTTGGTCCATTCACCATACGCTTCGAGCAGGATCGGACCCTCGAGGTCGAGTGTCTCGGTCTCCGCGTCGGTTTCGACCACACGAAGCTGGATCTCCCCCTCCGTTCCGTATCCTTCGGTGAGGTTCACCGCGGGGTCCGCATCGTACGACTGGTACCAGACGTCGTAACGGTCGTAGAGGACGATGCCGTTGGAGTCCGCGGTGAAGCCAGCTACCCCGTGCGGAGGCTTTTCACCAAAGCGATCGAACTGCTGGTTGGTGAAGTCGGTCGGCGCGTTTTCCGTCAGGTTCACATGCCGATCTTCGTCCGTCCGGTAGTCCCAGATGTCGCCGCTCTTCCAGTAGAGGAAGTGATCGCTGTCGGGCGAGAGGCCAAGCGTCCGGAGGTGACCCACAAGTACGGGCGTCCGAGCGCCGGACCAGGTGTCGATCCGGTAGTAGTCAGCGTAGTTGGGCTTCCAGTCGGAGACGTATGCACGATCATCGCTTCCGATGCCCCACCGGCCGTCTTTCGTGATCTGGACAGAGCGCATCTCCTCGTCAGCCAGATGTACGAGTCGGGCGTTCTGCAGGTGCAGCGCAGCGACGTAGGTCCGGTCCTGGTCCAGGGAGAGCTGTCTCTGCTGCTGGGACTGGATCCGGTCGTCCTCCCAGTGCCATATGTTGACGTCGGCGAGCGGGAGTCCGTCTTCCCCCCACTCGTCGAGCTCCTCTTCCTGCGGCTTTGTTGCGACGAAGAGGATCGAGGCGTCTTCGTTGAAAACCAGTCGGTCCTTCTCGCTCAGGACCCAGCCGTCATTGAGCCCTTCGATGTCGGGCCCGAATTCGTAGCGCAGTGGTACACCCTCACCGATGCCTGAAAACGCGAGAACCGTGTTTTCGCGCTCGGTCAGGCCGTCGGGTGCGGTTCCACGCAGGACGGTGAGCGACCGTCCGTCCTCGGACCACATCAGCCTGGAGTAGCGCTCCTTGCTGTTGTCGAGGCCACGTCGGGCGCCGTTCGACAGATCGACCACGTATAGACCGTTTCCGTCTCCGCCCTCCGCGTCGATCGTGTACGCAAGGTGGGTGCCAGCCTCGTTCATCGCGAGCTGGTAGACGCTCCCGATGAGTTCCTCGTAGCCCTCGGACAGGTTGCGGAGAATGAGGCCGGTTCCGTCGTGCTCCGCGTCGTCACTGGTCTGCGTCTTTTCGACCCAGAAATGGCTCGAGGTCTCGGAAAATCCGTAATCGTATGCGTCGTCCCACGACCACGACTC
>JAKMDG010000437.1 GCA_022428035.1 Longimicrobiales bacterium | reverse complement strand
GTGAGTACCTGCGGGTACTGGAGGGCTGAAGGTTCGACGATGGCGCAGGTCTGCTGTCACGACGACCCTGAGACCGCAGGAATAGCATCCCTACCAAGCCGTTCAGCCCACGGCCCCACCTCTGGCGAGAAGCCTGCTGTCCCATGCCCAAAGACGCCGAACTTCGCGACCACCTCGTCCGTCTTCTCACCGCTCCCTGGGCACACATCACTGCCGAGGCAGCTCTCGACGGGATCCCGGCGGAGCATCGTGGCGCGAGGCCGCACGGGCACGTGCACACGATCTGGCAGTTGGTCGAGCACCTGAGGATCTGCCAGGACGACCTGGTTGAATACAGCCAGTCAGCTGACCACGAGTCTCCGCAATTCCCCGACGGATACTGGCCCTCGGAGGTAGTGCCTCCCTCTGAAGAAGCCTGGGCTGCGAGTCTGGCCGGGTTCTCTGAGGGACTTCAGAGGATGGTCACACTGGTTCAAGACCCTGCATGCGACCTCTTCGCGGATCTCCCCTGGAGTGCGGAGGGGGACACGGTTCTGCGCGAGGTGATGATCCTCGCGGATCATAATGCCTATCATGCAGGCCAGATCATGCAGCTCAGAAAAGCCTTGAGCGCGACCTAGCAGCGTCCCCGCCCTCAGTCGATGGGCGCGGTCAGGACCGTACGCTCCGTGACAATGCCGCCCCGGTCACCGATTTCGATCGAGCCATAGCGCTGTGTGAAGCACTTCGGCAGTTCGCGATCCCCTGTCGGGGAAAGCCAGAGACGGAGCAGATGCCGGCGCCGTTCGGGCTCAGGCCAGTCCATAAAATCTGTCCGGTCGTGCAGCTGCGAATGGTTGTAGACAAACTGCATGTCACCTTTCTCCAGACGCATGCGTACGTGCATCGCCGGATCGTTCGCGAGCCGATCCAGCATGTCCAGAGCCTCTACGTGAGCCGGGGTCAACGGTATGGCGCCCTCGAAGCGTTGAGCACTTTCGATGTACTGACGCTGGTAGAAGACCGTGAGGCGGCCAGCGTGCCAGTTGAACACGGGGATCTCCATGTATGGCTCGGCGCCGGCGGGGACCTCGCCCCGACGATCCGTAGCAATCGGATCGAAGAGTCGCGTCACCAGGTCCGGACGCTCCGACCGCATACGATTGAAGATCGACAGCGCGCTCACCAGAAGTGACTCCCCACCCTCCTGGGCGTCCTGCAGGCACAGCAGCCCGACGATATCCGCACTGTCCGTATGGAAACTCTGGCGCTCGGCCGTCTGATAGATCCGGGTGTTGGGATTCCTCGAACTCGCCCCCGTATCCCGCACGTGACCGAGAATGTGTCCCTGAGCATTCTGGGAGCGCGCACTGCCTAGGTGAGATCCGACACCGCAGAAGATCGTGGCTGCAAAGCGCTGGTCATATCGATCCACAGGCAAACCACGGAGAACCTCGAAACCGATCCCGTGAAGGAGCTTCTTCTTGAGGCTCGCGAGATGGCCTCCAAAGGTCTCCAGGGGGAAATCGGCGGCCGTGATCTCTCCGACGTCCCGTCCCAGAGCCAGGTAGTGGTTCGCCGCTCGCTCGAGGTCAGCGATGTCCGTATCGCTGAGCGGGATCAGCCACTCGTCCTGTCGGGTCGACATGTCAGAGCCCAGCCACGCGGCTGGCCCATGGATGGTTTCGGGAAGATCGTGTGAGGTGTTCATGACAACAGGATTACATGGAGTTGGGCCACCAGTATCACTCCTACGTCCAGCCGATCCGCTCGGCAACCACCACATCAAGGTGACACGATTTTGATTGATGCCTGCGCCAGATACAGCCATTGTTTGGTTCGCCGAGCGGCTTCAATCCATGATGGGGGGAATCAATGAGCAGGATGTGGGGTGCGTTGGTCGCAGCGGCTCTGGTCGGAGCGCCTGCGGCGGTGAGCGGACAGATCACGATTGGTCCGACGTTGGCGTACGAGGGCGATGTCGACTTCGGAATCGGTGCCAGCCTTGGGACCACCGTTGACCAGCTGGGGGAAGGCTTCGGACTGCTCGCCGACTTCCTGATCTTCTTTCCCGACGTTGGCAACTACTTCGAGGTCAACGGCAACGTCACATACGACATCCCGATTGAGGACTCGAGTCTCGTGCCGTTTCTCCTCGGTGGTCTGAATATCGGCCGGTCTTCGGTCAACGTGGCCGGCGTGAGCGCTTCCAGCAC
>JAKMDG010000419.1 GCA_022428035.1 Longimicrobiales bacterium | reverse complement strand
CATGGAAGATCTGTCAGAGGCAGGTATCGCACCCGACGCGATCTGGGGTGACGTGCACAGGGTCGTTCACGGGGCCGTCGACGAACCGGTCTCCGGTTGTGAGGGTGGGCTAGGCTGCTTCCGAACTCTCTCCTTCACGACGCTGCCGGATGGCCGGCGCGCCGTGAACCGTGGCGATGGCTGGGTCTTCGCCGTGGAGTTCGGTGAGGCGCCCCGTGGTTATTCGATTCTGGCGTATGGGCAGAGTCGCCTCGAAGGCTCTCCACACCACGACGACCAGGCATCCATGTTCGCACGAGGTGAAATGAAGCCGATCCTGTGGACCACACCGCAGATCGAGCGCTCCGTGGTCCGGAGGTATCGACCCGGCGCAAGGTGAGGTTTGTCATGGGTGCGGGGTGCCCGGAGTAGAGACGCCACGAGGTAGCGCGTCGGGTGTCTCATCCCCATCGTGGTTCTGGGGCCAAGCTCGGGCGGGAGACAATAATGAGCGACGATGGTATGGAACTCGGAGCGTTCTCAGTCAGCATTGCAGTCAGAGATCTCGGCGCGTCGCGTGCCTTCTACCAGAAGTTGGGCTTCGAGCAGGTCGGCGGTGATCTTGAACATGATCTGATCACGGCGACCGGTAGGGGTCCTGCGCCCGTGGCGTTCTCCGACCCAGACGGGAATCCTATCCTGATTGATCAGTCCTTTCCCAAGCCGGAGAGCTGACAAAGCTCCTCGCTACGCCGTTGACGAGGTCGACCCACTGAACGATGTCGCGGTACCATCAGACAGCTTCCGCCTGAGTCACGAGCGCATCCAGCTGACGCGCGAAACACAGCGGGAACTGCTCTTCGGAGTCATGGAGGTCGAACGGTGAACGTGTCGCTGTTCGTGACGTGTCTCGGAGATCAGTTCTTCGCGGATGCGTGCGCCGATGCGGTTCGCCTTCTCAGACATGTAGGTGCTGAGGTCTCCTTTCCCCTGGCGCAGACCTGCTGTGGGCAGCCGGCGTACAATTCAGGGCATCGAGACGAGGCGCTTCGGATGATGAAGCATACTGTCGACGTATTCGAGGATGCCGACTATGTCGTGTTACCCTCAGGCAGCTGTGCGTGTATGATGCGGACACTGTACCCCGAGCTCGCTGGATCCAGTCCAGAGGACGACCCGACTGCTGCGGAGACGATGCGGAATGCGACGCGTGAACTGGCCGCACGTACCTACGAACTATCTCAGTTCCTGGCGACCGTCGTGGGAGTGCAGCATCTGGGTAACGGTCTCGATGGTCAGCGGGTGGCGTACCATCATGGTTGTCATGCGCTGCGCGAGCTTGGTGTCTCGTCCGAGCCGGTAGCTCTTCTGCGTGGTGCGGGTGCCCGTGTGATGGAGTGGTCTGCGGACCAGGAATGCTGTGGCTTCGGAGGTACCTTCTCGGCCAAGCTTCCCGAGGTGTCGGCAGCAATGGCGGATCACAAACTCGACACACTACCTGAGGTGGATGTCGTGACGTCGGCCGATGGCGGCTGCCTGCTTCAGCTTTCTGGTCGAGCCCTACGTCGTAGCTCTGACGTGCCGTTTCGACACCTCGCCAGCCTGCTCTGGCAGGGAGTCACCGGCACGGCCGAATCAGAGGGACGAACGTGAGCGGCAACTCGTCAACGTTCCGTCCAGCCTCGTATCGCGAGGCCTCGGCTCGAACTCTGCGGGACACACCCGAGGTTCGTGACTCCGTCGGGTCAGCGACAAGAACGTTCGACGCGTTGCGCACCAAAGCCTATGCGGAGGTGGATTCTGATCGCTGGCGCGATTGGGCTCAGGACGTGAAGGCACACGCGCTGACGCACCTCGATGAGTATCTGGAGCAGGCAGAGCAAAGCCTCGTCGCAAACGGAGCCCACGTGCACTGGGCCTCCTCCGCGGATGATGTCCACCGGTTACTCGAAGCGATCGTCGTAGAGCACGAGGTTCGGACGGTCGTGAAGGCGAAGAGCATGCTGAGTGAGGAGCTCGAGGTGAACGCCCACCTCGACACGCTCGGCGTCCGCTCTGTGGAGACCGATCTAGGAGAGTACATCATCCAGCTTCTCGGTGAGCCGCCCAGTCACATCGTAGGGCCTGCCATCCATCGTAGCCTCGAGGACTGTCGGGCGCTTTTCCACGAGGAGCTGGGCACGCCGATGGACGCCGACCCCGATGAGCTTGCTGCGGCCGCGCGCGCGGCGCTCCGGGGGGACTTTCTCGCCGCCGACCTAGGGATCTCGGGAGGCAATTTCGTGGCCGCGGACACCGGTACGATTGCGCTCATCGAGAATGAGGGGAACATCCGACTCACCACGTCCGTGCCGCGCATCCACGTCGCCCTCGTGGGGATCGAGAAGATCGTTCCCAGGTTCGAAGACCTGGCAGGATTCCTTCAGCTGACGGCTCGTGCCGCGACGGGCCAGCCCATTGGCCTTTTCGTATCGCTCATCCAGGGTCCGCGTAGGGCCGACGAGGTAGACGGACCCGAGGAGGTCCATGTTGTCTTCGTGGACAACGGCCGCACGGCGCTCTATGAAGACGACACTGCGTGGGAGGCGCTTCGTTGTGTACGCTGCGGCGCCTGCCTGAATATCTGCCCGGTCTATCGGCAAACGGGTGGGCACGCGTATGGGTGGACCTACTCCGGGCCGATCGGGGCGATTATCGCACCTGGTCTGCTGGGTCTGGATCGTGCGCTGCCCCTTCCCCATGCGTCGAGCCTGTGTGGGGCGTGCGTGGACGTGTGCCCCGTCCGGATCCCCATTCCTGAGCTTCTGGTGCACTGGCGGGAACGGACGGTTGAGGAGGGCCGCAACTCCGTGGGTGAACGGCTGGCCATGCGCTCTTATGCCGAGCTGGCCGAACGACCGAGCGCGTTCTCCACGGCTGGTGAGGCTCTCCGCTGGACGCCTTGGCGAGCCGTGGGCAAGGCACTGCCGGTACTCAGTGGCTGGATGCAGGAGCGGGAGGCTCCCACTCCCAGCCCGAAGTCGTTCAGAGATCTGTGGCGCGAGGGCATTGAATGAGCGCGCGCGAGCAGATCCTGGCGTCGATCCGGGCAGCGAGGGAGCGTCGTGCACAGGTCGACCACCCCGGTCGATTCGGAGCGTGGCGACCGGAGCCGGCCCCATCTCCACTACACGGGTTCGAGACGATGTTCACCCAGGCCGGCGGTGAGGTCGTACACGTCTCGAGTAGCGCCCAGCG
This sequence comes from Longimicrobiales bacterium, assembly GCA_022428035.1. GTDB lineage: Bacteria > Gemmatimonadota > Gemmatimonadetes > Longimicrobiales > Gaopeijiaceae > UBA2589. Next base: position 3,488 of record JAKMDG010000419.1, on the reverse strand, counting down.
TGATACCTGGCTGCGGGAGTTCCTGTCCGGCTTCGATGAACTTTCGTTGGGCGTAGGCGTTCCGGCCGAGGTGGCCGGGCTCGGGCCGACCCCCGTTCCTCACGGATCCGAGCACACCGCGCCCGCAGGCGTTGCGGTGGCGCGGGCGGCTGTAGCTGAAACCGGCTCCCTGATGATGGACGCTCGGGATGGACGTCGTGCGCAGCTGCTGCCTCCGATTCTGGTAGTGCTCGTCGACGCCACGACGGTTCATGCGACGCTCGCCGATGCGCTCGGGGCGGTGCGAGCTGATCTACCGGCCGCCATCGGTCTCCACTCAGGCCCTTCGAAGTCGGCCGATATCGGGCAGGTCATGGTGAAGGGCGTCCATGGACCCGGCCGCGTGATTGCCGTAGTGGCCCAGGCTGGTCTCGGCGCGTACCGTCACGCATCTGAACGACCCTCTGAGCGTGAGTGATACCTTGAGCGATTCAAGCCCGCCGCAGCTGAAACGCGTCCTTCGTATTCGCGACGGCCTTGCCGTCACGGTCGGGATCGTGATCGGGGCCGGTATCCTCGGCACTCCGGGGCTCATCGCCGGCTATCTGCGCGATCCGGTCGTCATCCTCGGGATGTGGTTCTTCGGCGGCGTGATGGCCGGGCTCAGCACCCTCATGCTGGCGGAGATGGCGGCCGCCTTGCCCGAGGCCGGTGGCAAGTACGTGTACGCCCGGCACGCCTGGGGCGATACGATGGGCTTCGTTGCAGGCTGGTCAGAGATTTTCGTCACGCGTGGCTTCAGTGGGGCATCCAAAGCCGTTCTGATCTCCGGCTATCTCTTCATGCTTGCCGCTGGGACGACGATGGTGCCGGACACCGTCTTTTTCGTGCTCACGGGCCCTTCCTGGCTCGGTGACATCAGGCTGTCGTGGGTCGGTGTTGTCGCACTCGCCGTCGTCCTGGCGTACTTCCTCCTGCACACCCGAGGCCTGAAGGCGAGCACCACGTTCCAGAACATTACCACCGCGATCAAAGTGGTGATCGTGCTGGCCATCGCGGCGGTCGGGATCGTCGGCGGCACGGCCTCCGCAGGGGCCGGCGCGCCACTCATTTCGAGTGAAGCTACAGCGGGACTCTTGGGCTATGCCCTCGCGTACCAGTCGATCTCGTTCGCCTACTACGGGTGGGAGGACGCGGCGAAGATGTCGGAGGAAGTTGTGGATCCGGGGCAGTCGCTGCCGAAGATCCTGCTGGGCGGTGCTGTCGCCGTGATGGTGCTCTACCTCCTCATGAACATCTCTTTCCTCTCGGCGATGACGCCCGAGGAGATGGCCGGCGCCGATCTCGTGGCCAGGGAAGCCACCGCCGCGGTCTTTGGGGAGACGGCGGGCCTGGTCGTGCTCGTTGCCAGCCTGCTGATTCTCGTCAGCAGTGCCAACGTGAACTTCCTGGGGCTGCCCCGGGTCGCGTTCGGGCTGGCCCGGGAGGGACTCGCGCCTCGATCCCTCGCTGATGTGGACGCGAGGGGCACGCCCAGGAATGCCCTGTTGATGATCACGATCTGGATCGGCGCACTTGCGCTCACGGCCAGCTTCGAGACCCTGATCCGCTTCATGATGACGGTGGCGATCACGGTCGACACGATGGTTCTGCTGGGGTACTTCAAGCTGCGGGTCTCGCGACCCGACCTCGTCCGGCCCTTCCGGATGCCGGGATACCCGGTGCTCCCCGCGATCACGCTCGTTTTGTACGTCGCGATTCTGGCCATTCTGATCTACACACAACCCGATCTCGCCAAGGGTGCGGGGTTGATGCTCGGTGCGATGCTGGTTGCCGGAGTGATCACCACACGTCGGAACGCCGCGAGCAGCTGAGTCCATGGCACGTCGGAGCGTCGACGCTCTCCTGCGCGCAGGGGTCACCCACGTCGTCGGTATACCGGACAACACATCGGGGCCCCTGTTCGACACGGTCCAACGCCACCCGACGATCCGTCTGATCACGGTCACCCGGGAGGGTGAGGCGTTCGCGCTCGCCTCGGGCCTCTGGCTCGGTGGAGCCACACCTCTCGTCGTGATTCAGAATACGGGCCTGCTGGAGGCAGGGGATGCGATCCGCGGCACTGCCCAGCGCATGGGCGCACCGATGCCGTTCATCGTGACCGGTCGTGGATACGCGAAGATGGAGCATGCCGGTGTGACACGGGACGCGGAGCGCACCAGAGAACTCCTCACACGCCCGGACGTCGATTCGACCGCACTCTTCACCGAACCGACCCTCGACGCGTGGGGGATTCCGTGGGGTCTGTGCTCCCAGGAGGACGACATGGTAGAGGCCCTGGGCGACCTGATCTCCGGCGCGGCGACCGGACTACGGCCGACCGCCCTGATCGTCACCCGGGGCTTTGACTGATGCTGACCGTCGGTCAGCTGCTCGAACCATTGTCGCGTCACCGGACCGACGAGGTCGTGGTCACGACCATGAGCGTCGTTCGTCCCTGGGGCCGTCTTTCAGACAGCGATCTTGACTTCGCGTCTGCAGACAGCGCGATGGGGCACACAGCCGACTTGGCTCTCGGGATCGCTCTCGCCCAGCCGTCGCGGCGGGTCGTCTGCCTCAATGGTGACGGCAGTATGCTGATGTGCCTGGGCACGTTGGCGACCGCAGTGGACGTAAGGGCGGCCAACTACATCCTCGTCGTCTGTGACAACGGCGTGTATGAGATCACCGGTCACCAGCCCGTCCCGGGGTCAGGGCAGATCGACTACGCCGCGATGGCCCAAGCCGTCGGCTTCCGAACGGTGCATCACTTTGACGATGCCCGGGCATGGGCAGAGGCTGTGCCGGAACTGCTCCGGGAGTCCGGGCCGACGTTTGTTCATGTACGGACGGAGCCCGGCGACCAGGGGCCGATCGGCCGGTGCCCGGAGGAGGAGGCCCGATACCTCCAGCACTCGCTTGCCGAGTGGTCGGGTATCATGCGTGATGCTCTCGTCGCGGGGCCCTCAGGACGCACTTAACGAACCGACACGGATTCGACTCCAATACGCACATACAGTGGAGCCTGCAACGCAGTGCTTCACACCCCTCAGTTGGTGCGCAGGAGTCAGAACCATGAACCGCAATCAGATCTTGAGCATGGCTCTGTTCACCGGTCTCGCCGTTGGCGTAGCAGACGCGCATGGCCAGGCCGGAGAACGCCGACGCGGGCCCCGCGGCGGAATAGATGTCGAGCACGTCATGTCGATACGTGATCGACTGGAGCTCGACGATCAGCAGATCGGACAGCTCGATGCATGGCGTGCGGACCGAGTCACCCGGCGTAGCGAAGAACGCGCTCGCATCGACGAGATGCGATCACAGCTCCGGGCCGGACAAATCTCACGCAATGACATGACGGCGTACAAGGCGGAGCGGCGGGATGCCATGCGAGGCACGGAAGAAGAATCACGAACGCGCCTTGAAGCCATTCTCGACGGCAGCCAGATGCAGATGTACGAGGGCGTCAT
>JAKMDG010000405.1 GCA_022428035.1 Longimicrobiales bacterium | reverse complement strand
CTTCCAGGATCGAGCCGGTTCGGAGCGGGTGGTCAATATCCGGATGCCATAGCTGGATCCGGTTCAGAAGAGTGACCGAGCGGGACGCGATGGGATCAGCCCACGCGTCCCGTTCTTCATCCCCCTGCTCGGGTGTATCTTTTTCGTCCGCGCGAAAGTGGCGGAATTGGTAGACGCGCGGGATTTAGGATCCCGTGGCCTCGTGCCGTGGGGGTTCGAGTCCCCCCTTTCGCACTTCGCAGTACCTCCGACCGTGTGACGGTATGAATTTCGACGTATCCGACCTGCAGATCTCGATCGACGAGCAGGAGTCATGGCGCCGCGTGATGAGCGTGACGGTTCCCGCTTCGATCGTTCAAGCTGAAGAGCGCCAGGCCGCCAAGCAGCTGGCCTCGCGCGCCCGACTCAAAGGCTTCAGAAAGGGCCGCGTACCGACCAAGGTGATCGAGAATCGCTTCGGCGGCGCCCTTCGCCAGGAAGCGCTCGACAAGCTGATCGGTACAGCCTACAAGGAAGCTCTGGCTGCGCAGGATCTTCGGCCCATCAGTGAAGGCGAGATCGAAGATTTGCAGTACAAGCCCGAGGAAGACCTGACATTCGCGATTGCGTTCGACGTGGAACCGGTCATCGAACTCGAGCGCCTGAGCGGTTTCGTGGTCGAGCGACCTTCCGTGTCGATCACCGATGAACAAGTCGACGAGGTACTCGGTCGTATCCAGGAGCAAAATGGCGTCTGGCAGCCCCTGGAAGAGGGAAAGCCGGTCGAGAAAGACCTCGTATCCGTGATGATCACCCGTATGGATGAGGCGGGGGAGCCCGTCGATGAGGGCCGCGAGTACGAACTCGTCGTCGGGTCCGGCGACGCGATCCCGGACATCGAGGCGTCCATTCTCACCCTGGACACCGGGGATACCGGGGATTTCGACATCGCGTTCCCGGACGATTTTCCGGACGAAACACGTCGTGGGGACTCGGAGCGTGTGCGGATCGCGCTGACTGCGCGTCGTCAGATGGATCTGCCCGAGCTCAACGACGATCTGGCCAAGCAGGTCGGAGACTTCGAGACGCTCGACGAGCTGATGACGAAGATTCGTGAGGACATGGAGAAGGAGGCGGACCAGCAGGCCGACTCGGTAGCCCGCTCCAGTCTCCTGGACCTCATTGTCGACGCCAACCCGTTCGCGGTCCCGGCCTCGATGATCAACCGGTACTCCGAGGGGATCATGGGTGACACGTCGGCCATCCCCGAGGAGCAACTTACCGAATTCCGGGATCAGATCCGTCCCGAGGCTGAGCGTGCGGTCAAACGGATCCTGCTCATCGAGCAGATCGCCAGCACTCAGTCTCTGCAGGCTACCGACGACGACATCGACGACCGCGTCGAGGAGATCGCCGAGTCCAACAACACCGATGCCGCTAAGGTGTACGCAGAGCTTCAGAAGGCTGGCCGGATCGAGCAGCTCGAGCGTGAGCTGACCGAGAAAGCCGTCTTCGACTTCCTCTTCGAGCAATCCGAAATCACAGAGGCGCCCAGCAGCTAATGGCTATCTATCCTCCGTACGTCATCGAGCGCACGAGCCGCGGCGAGCGAAGCTACGACATCTTCAGCCGCCTTCTGATGGACCGCATCGTCTTCCTCGGAACGGGGATCGACGACAACGTCGCCAACATCATTCTGGCGCAGCTCCTTTTCCTCGACGCTGAGGATCCGGAGCGGGACATCTACATGTACATCAACTCGCCGGGCGGCAGCGTGTACGCCGGCATGGCGATCTACGACACGATGCAGCATCTGCGGGCGCCGGTCTCGACGTTCTGCGTTGGCATGGCCGCATCGATGGGAGCGGTACTCCTGGCAGCCGGTGAGCCAGGCAAGAGAAATGCCCTTCCCAACTCACGGATCATGATTCATCAGCCGTCAGGTGGATCCCAGGGAACGGCCGCGGATATCGAGATCGCTGCACAAGAAATCTTGCATATTCGGGAGAAGCTGAACGGTATTGTGGCCAAGCACACCGGACAGAGCGTCGAGCGTATCGCGGATGACGTTGATCGCGACCGTTTCATGAGTCCGGAGGCTGCCGTCGAGTACGGTCTCATCGACCGAGTACTCGAGGGGCCGGTTCAGCAGATGTCAGGAAAGCCGACGGACTCGGATTCCTCCGAGTAGGTCGAAGATCGGGAGTTGGACATGACTGAAAAACATCTCCGCTGCAGTTTCTGCGGGAAGTCCAAGGAAAGCGTCAAGAAGTTCATTTCCGGACCGAATGTGTACATCTGTAATGAGTGCATATCGCTCTGCAATGAGATCCTGGCGGAGGAAGAAGAGCGGGAGGCTCAGGAACAGACGGTTCCCTCTCCGACTCCCGAAGAGATCAAGAGTACGCTCGATCAGTACGTGATCGGTCAGGAGGCGGCGAAGAAAGCGCTCGCGGTCTCGGTCTACAATCACTACCGCCGCGTCAGTCATCAGGGTGTGCTCGACGACGTCGAAATCGACAAAGCAAACATTCTTCTTGTCGGACCGACTGGAGTCGGAAAAACTCTTCTAGCTCAAACTCTCGCTCGCACGCTGCACGTCCCGTTCACCATCGCGGACGCGACGACGCTGACAGAAGCTGGCTACGTAGGTGAGGACGTGGAGAACATCCTGGTCCGCCTGCTTCAGGCTGCCGACTTCAACGTCGCAGAGTGCGAACGGGGAATCGTCTACATCGACGAGATGGACAAGATCGCTCGCAAGTCCGAGAACCCCTCGATCACGCGAGACGTCTCTGGTG
>JAKMDG010000402.1 GCA_022428035.1 Longimicrobiales bacterium | reverse complement strand
GTGCTGGAGACGGCTGTACGTCATCGCTTCCGGACACCACCCGAAGTCATCGACGAGCTCTTTGATCTCTCCGCGGATGCGTCCATGTCGGCCCTCGCTGATGATCGAACGGCCCTCGTCGTCAGAGGCTGACGTGTACGGCGGCGAAGCCGCCCGGGCGAAAAAGTCGCTCGGCCAGAACTTCCTGGTGGACGCGAACATCCAGCGCAAGATTGTCGATGCTCTCGGCGCGGCCCCGTCGGACGAGGTGCTCGAGATCGGCCCCGGGCGGGGTGCACTGACCCGGCACCTCGTCGACACAGTCCGGCGTCTGACGCTCGTCGAGCTCGACGACGCGCTGGCGGGCGCGCTCCAGGGTCGCTTCGCCGAGCGCCCCGACGTTCATGTCGTTCACGGGGATATTCTGGACGTGGATCTCGCGGCTCTGCTCGAGGATGCCGCAGAGGCCCGAGTCATCGGCAACATCCCGTACAACATTACGACACCCATCATCTTTCGGCTGCTCGAGCGTCCTCGGCCTCGAGAGATCATCCTCATGGTCCAGCATGAGGTGGCCGATCGCATCACCGCTGCGGTCGGCACCAAGGCTTATGGTGCCCTGTCGGTCGGGATTCGTACGGTTGCGCGCGTAGAGCGGCTCTTCAAGGTAGGACGGGGGGCCTTCAGGCCCGTACCTCGTGTGGACTCGGCGATCGTACGTATCACCCCGATCCGGCCCGAGCCGCTCGATTCTGCCCAGGAGGAGCGCGTCCGGCGACTGGTAAGAGCGGCATTTCAGTGGCGGAGAAAGCAGTTACGCAAGATCCTGCGCGACCACCCCGACCTGCGGGTCGAGGTCGCTCGGATCGATACAGTACTCGATGCGCTGGGGATTCTCCCGGAGGCTCGCCCTGAAACCCTGGATCCCGAGCGGTTCGTGGCCCTCGCTGACGCGCTGAGTTAGTCGTTCGTTGCCGCCGAGTTCAGCGACACTTAGTTTTGTGAAGAATTTCACAATGGTGTGAAAAACCGCATAAACGTTGACGTTCCGATGGGTTCGTGAGTAGAAAAGTCCCCGAAAGCACGGTCCGTCGACTGTCGCATTACCTCCGATCCCTGGAGGATTTTCCTCACGTTGGCGGAACCGTGTCCAGTGAGGAACTCGCGGCACGGGGGCAGACGACGGCAGCGCAGGTGCGAAAGGATCTCTCGCACTTCGGGTCCTTCGGCAAGCGCGGCCTCGGCTACAGCGTTGATCAACTCCGGGATCGGCTTCGTTCCATACTCGGCTTGGATCGGTCGTGGCGCGTCGCTCTCGTCGGGGCCGGCCGCATCGGTCTGGCTTTGTTCGAGTACCCAGCCTTCCGCTCCCGTGGGTACGACTGGGTCGCCATCTTCGACTCCGATCCGGAGAAGATCGGGCAAGCGTGGGGAGATCAGGTTGTTCGGTCACCCGATGAGTTCGAAAAGGTGCTCCAGGACCTCGATATCGAGCTCGTCATTCTCGCGCTCCCCGCCGACGGTGCGCAGGAGATGGCCATGCGCGCGGTCGATGCCGGCGTTCGGGGTATTCTGAACTTCGCCCCCATCCGGCTCAATGTGCCCCCGAAGGTCCCGGTCGAGGACGTGAATCTCGTAATGGAACTCGAGGCGCTCTCGTTCCAGATCACCCAGGGCGAGCGGGACGCATGACCCGCGGGGATCAGGACTCCCTCGTTCGAACCGCCGCCGATCTACTCCAGGCGGGACCTGCTCACACCCTGGATCTCGCTCGCGAGGTTCTCGGGCTGGAGGGCCACGCAGGAGCGGCCTCCGCGGCCGTCTTTCAGCTGCTCGGTACTGATCCTCGTTTCCGCGTGGGCAAAGAGGGTTTGTGGAGCCTAGATCCTGATGTCGTGCCCCTGGGCGCAGCTCTGGATACGGTGCGGTTCGCTGTGGTCGACGTGGAAACGACCGGTGGAGCGGCGTGGCGTGGTCACCGGGTCACCGACATCTCGATCGTCGAGGTCCTGGGCGGAGAGATCGTGGCCGAGTACGAGTCACTCGTGAACCCGGGTCGGGAGATCCCGCCGATGATCACCGCGCTCACGGGGATCACCTCCGAAATGGTCCGCGGTGCCCCCTATTTCGACCACATTTCGGACGAGATTTCGGATCGCCTTCGGGGAAGGGTGTTCGTGGCCCATAACGCCACATTCGACTGGGAGTTCGTCTCGTCCGAGCTCCAGCGCTCGTCCGGCGATCCGCCGGATGTACCGCTGCTGTGCACGGTGCGCATGACCCGTCGCCTCGTTCCCGAGCTGCGCCGCCGAAACCTGGACGTGGTCACGCGCCACTTCGGGATCGACATTCATGCGCGTCACCGTGCGCATGGTGACGCGCTTGCGACGGCGCGAGTCCTCCTGCGTTTGCTGGACGAGGCGAAGGGGCGCGGTATTGATGATCTTGCTACGCTGCAATGGTACTTGAAGCGCCGACGTCAGAAGAAGCGTTTCGATCCCGAGCAGTATTCTCTCGAGTTGCCCGGTTACGAATCCAGGAGGAAACGCTGATGCACGAGGGCCTTCCGCTCAGTCGCAGTACAGA
>JAKMDG010000374.1 GCA_022428035.1 Longimicrobiales bacterium | reverse complement strand
TGGCTAGCTTCTCCCGCGCCCTGGTCGCAGGGCTCAGCGCCCAGCAGTCGGACGAAGACTTCAACGCCGGCCTGGATACCGCGATCGAGTCGATCTGCCAGGCTTCGATGACGTGACCGCCCGCAGCGCAACATACAACACGATAGCGAGTTAGCGCGACCACCTCACCTCGATTGCGAATACACGAAGAGGGACGGCTGCCTGCAGCCTAACCTTCGAGCACGACCTCGGTCGTGATGTCGATCGCGCTCTTCAGGGTCTTGTAGACCGGACATCGATCCGCGTGCATTCCGTGCACCCGCTCGACAGTTTCGCGTTGCTCCTCCCCCGCCTTGAGCCGGTAGGTGACGTGGATGCGGCGGATGACGAGAACACCGTCGTCCTTACCCACCTCACCGCGAACGTCTGCACTGAGCTCACCCTCACCTGCACTGATCCCGCGCGCCTCCAGCGCGCCTCCCAAGGTTCCCGTCAGTCAGCCACCTGTGGACGCCATGACGTAATCGAGGGTCGTCGTGATCTCACGATCAGGGTCAGCGCCGTAGTGCTCCTTGATAGCCCCATGAACCCCGAACTCGACGGGGCCCTCATGAGCTGGTAGCCAGGCGTGGCGGTACGGGCCCTTGATCCGGTCGATCCGGATGTCGGCCGTGTAGACGGCGTCGCTCATCGGCTTCCTTGGGTGTGAGGTAGAGCGCCATTGTGACGTCATCAGCGCCCGCCGGCAACCCGACATCCCGCCAAGGAACCTGTTTCTTGGTTGCAACCCACCGACCTTCGGTCTATTTTCGGTTTTCGCGTTCCTCACGGAACGAGGGAGCTGATTCGGCAGCGAATGGCTCGGGAGAGGACGTGTGACGCGGAGCGCCAGTGACGATTCCCTACATCGAACTGCACTGCCATTCAGGGTTCTCCTTCCTCGATGGTGCCTCACATCCTGAAGAGCTCGTGATGCGCGCGGTGGAGCTTGGCTACCCTGCTCTCGCGCTGACCGACCACAACGGGCTGTACGGCTCCATGGAGTTCGCTCAGACCGCCAAGCTGGCCAACCTGCAGCCGATCACGGGTGCCGAAGTCACCCTGAAGGAGTGCGTTCCGGGTGTCGAGGAGCCCGAATCGGGCCACCACGTCACGCTCCTGGCGGAAACGCAGACCGGGTACGCCAACCTCTGCCGCCTCCTGACCGAGGCGCACATGAATTCGGAGCGTGGAGATCCCCGCCTGCCGCTCGAGTCGCTACTGCTGCGCCCCGAGGGACTGATCCTGCTCACCGGATGCCCGAAAAGTCCGGTTGCGGCCGCTCTTTCGTCATCCGTGGCAGACGGCGAAGCGCTGACACATCGACTTGTACGTGCCTTCGGGCCTGGAAACGTCTTCGTAGAGCTGCAGGAGAACGGCGTCCGCGGCGATAGCGCCCGCAACAAGGGGTTGGGCCGCCTGGCGGGCCGTCTTGGGCTGGGAGTCGTGGCCACTGGCAACGTCCACTATCACCGGCCGGAGCGTCATCGGCTTCAGGACGTACTGGTCTCCATCCGTAACCGTGCCACACTGGACGGCGCACACGGAGCCAGAAGAGCCAACAGACTCTTCCACCTGGCGGAACCCTGGGAGATGCGTCACCGCTTCCAGAGCCGCCCCGAGGCGCTCACGAACACCCTTCTGATCGCAGAACGGTGCTCCGAGTTCGATCTAACTCAGGATCTCGGCTACGAATTCCCCGATTTCGAGGGATCGGCACGTGGTGGAGCGATCGAATCACTGGCTGCGATGTGTCTTCAGCGCATCAGCGAGCTGTACAAGCCGGGCAGTACTGAAGAACGGGATGCCGAAGGCCGGCTGCACCAGGAGCTCTGCCTGGTAGATCTCCACGGTCTGGGCGGATTCTTCCTGGTTTATCGCGATATCATGCAGCTGGCAACCGAAGTCGCCCGGGACGTACGCGGTGAGGCACCCCGAGCCTTCTCAGGGCTTCCCCCTGGTCGAGGCCGTGGCTCGTCCGTCTCGTCGATCATTTGTTACCTGATCGGCCTCTCCCACATCGATCCGGTCAAGAACAATCTCTTCCTCGGGCGCTTCCTCAATGAAGCATTGCGTAGCGTGCCCGACATCGACCTGGACTTCCCGCGTGACATCAGAGAGCAGTTGATATTACGCGTGTATGAGAAGTACGGACATGAACATACGGGTCTCGTATGCACCTTCCCGACGTATCGTCTCAAGTCTGCAGTTCGCGAGATCGGCAAGGCACTGGACCTGCCACTCGGGGAGCTCGAAAAGCTCTCCAAACTTGCCGAGCGACGCTCCGCAGCCGGGTTGGCCGACGAGATCGCATCACTGCCCGAGTTCAAGGATCGAGCCGACGGGCACCTGTGGAAGCTGCTCGGGGATCTCGCCGAAGACGTCGCCGGCCTGCCCCGTCACATTTCGCAGCACGTCGGGGGCATGATCATCTCGAGCCGACCGCTCGTGGAGATCGTTCCGGTCGAGCCTGCGGCGTGGGAAGGCCGCTTCTTGTGTCAGTGGGACAAGGACTCCTGTGACGACGCCGGATTCATCAAGATCGACTTCCTTGCGCTCGGCATGCTCTCCCTGGTCGAGGAAAGCATCGACCTGATCGCGGAACGGCACGAGGAAGCCCCTGATCTGTCCCGGATCAACTTCGACGACGAGATCATCTACGACCGGATCGGCTTGGGAGATACCGTCGGGATCTTCCAGATCGAGAGTCGAGCCCAGATCCAGATGCTGCGGCGAACGAAACCGCGAAATCTGGACGATTTATCCGTCCAGGTCGCCATCGTCCGGCCCGGACCAATCGTGGGTGGAGCCGTGAATCCGTATGTACGGCGCCGAGAAATGCTGCGTGACGTACCTGGATACGAGATCCCCTACGCCCACCCACTCCTCGAAGACGCACTCGGTGAGACGCTGGGGGTGATCATTTTCCAGGACCAGGTCCTCAAAGTCTGTCAGGCGCTCGCAGGCTTCACGGACGGTCAGGCCGAGTCTCTCCGGCGTGCCATGAGCCGGAAGCGCTCCAGAGAAGCTCTCACAGCCCACTGGGAGGAGTTCAGGACCGGAGCCCAGGCCAACGGGGTCGAGGAGACCATCGCGCGGGAGATCTTCGCCCAAGTCACCGCGTTTTCGGAGTTCGGCTTCCCGAAATCCCATGCAGCGGCATTCGGCCTGCTGGCGTACCAGTCCGCATGGCTACGGCACTACTACCCAGTCGAGTTCTATGTCGGGCTCTTCAACAACCAGCCCATGGGCTTCTACTCGCTCGACGCGCTGGGTCGAGACGCCCGCCGAAACGGCATCAAGACGCTCCTCCCCGATATCAACTGCAGCCGGGTCGAGAGCACGGCCGAAGGCGACGACCTGCGGATCGGGCTTGGGTTCGTGCGGGGATGGGGCGCTGACATCGCCGAACGCGTGGTGAGAGAACGGGAATCCGGTGGTCCATACCGGTCGCTACTCGACTTCCTGCGTCGTACGCCGGCTGCCCTGAAGCGCCCAGCCATCGAGAATCTGATCTGGGTAGGCGGACTCGGAGCGTTCGGCCTCACGAGGCGCGAACTTCTGTGGCAGGCCGGCCTCTGGCTCGGTCCGGAGGCAGACAAGACGCGTACTGGGGGCCGGGAAGATCATACCCAGACCGAACTGGCCCTCGACGATCCGTACGCCAATCTCCGCTTCGCGGACCTCGACACGCACGACCAGATGATCGCTGAGTACCGGATGCTCCGCTTCTCTGCGGACCTCCATCCGCTCTCGCTTCTCCAGGATGCGTTACCCGAGGGTACCGTGGCCTCGGACCGGCTGCCCCACCTCCAGAACGGCAGCACCGTACGTGTTGCAGGGCTCGTAACAACACGACAGCGCCCCGGCACAGCAAAAGGCTATGTCTTTGTCATGATGGAGGATGAGCACGGTCCTATAAACGTAATTGTGAAGCCTGACATTTATCAGAGGGATCGAGCTGCCGTCCGCATGGAGCCGTTTCTCGCGGTGCGCGGAAAACTCCAGATCGACGGTGCGACCATCAACATCATCGCGCATGAAATCCAGGCGCTGCGAGTCCCCGGTACCCCAGTTCGACGTCGTGGACTCTCCCCGACACTGGCCGCCGAGGAGCTCGCCGGAACCACGGCGACTTACGAACACGTGGCTCACGACGCGTCCGATCCAGATAGCCTACCATCAGGCCCCGAGGCTCCATCGTATGGTGATCCTGGCCTGGACTCACCCGATCTCGCAGATCTTCACACCTCATTGCCCGAGCCACTCGAATACTGGGACCAGAAGGACGAGCCCGGGGCAAGTCCGTATCAGTACCTCAACGCCCTGCGGCAGAGCCCGCCGGGCATCAAGAACTTCGGGTAGCCGACGGATCTGTCTCTAACCAGACTGCACCATTCACGACTGAAGAGGCTGAGGAGCCGACGATGACGATCAAGCAGATCACTCCACTCATCACGGTAGACGAAATCGAACCCTGCCTGCCCTTCTGGACGAAGCTGGGCTTCGAGCTCGTAGCCACTGTCCCTCACGACAACAACATCGGGTTCGCCATGCTGAATCACGGCAACCTCATGCTCATGTACCAGTCGACGGCTAGTGTAGAGGCAGATCTCGGGGCTTCCGGGGCGCAGGCCGGGCTTCCGGCTGAGATGGAGTCATCCACGTCAGCCCTCTTCGTGGAGGTGGAAGACCTCGAGTCCTTGATCAAGTCCATGCCAGAGCCAGAAGTCATCGTGCCCCGGCGACAGACGTTCTACGGGATGGACGAGCTCTTCGTGCGAGCGCCTTGTGGGACAGTGGTAGGGTTCGCGCAGTCGATGGAACCCGCGCAGGAAGGCGACAACACAGGCGCGTAGGCCAGTCATCACAGAACCGTGACCTGAAAGAAAAGCCCCGGCGCCGAAGCGCCGGGGCCGGTACCCGCTGTGTCTCCCCTGGCTTAGCTCCCGCCCCCGCGAGGCCAGAAATTGTTCTGGCGATCAGCATCGGGAGCATAACCACTTGGGTCGAGCTCTACCCGGGTCACCGATCCTGCGGTCGCGGCGACGTCGATCTCGTAGCGTTCGTTTCCGGCCAACCAGTGCTCCACCGAAATATCGTGGACGAAGTCCATCCCGTTCGCGGTGCGAATTCGGACACGAGCCGGATAGATGGCGTTACCGCGGTCCTCAATCGTGATGATGGCGCCGCCAGCGGGCTTTGGGGCGACTCGACCGACGGCGTGGTCGAGCGTCCAGGTCTCGAAATAGAAAGAGGTCCAGAACCAGTCGAGATCTTCTTCGGCGAAACGCTCGAAGGTGTTGAAGAAATCCCAGGGGCTGGGACGCTTGAAGGCCCACTCGGCGATGAAGGTACGATACGCCGCGAGCCAGTCCTCCTCCCCCATGACCTCGCGGAGGGCGACCAGGAGGGTCGCCGGCTTCGGGTAGGACGCGATGCCGTATCCAGGCCCCGGCTCGTAATAATCGCCGTGCCGCATGAGGGTCTGTTCCTGCTCCGCCACAGCCACCTGGAGATAGCTGCGCGTCCCAACTCGGTGATGATCCACGCCGGGCCAGTACTCCATCTTGCTCTGGTCCTCTAGGAACGTCGTCGAGCCTTCGTCCATCCAGGCGTGCCGCTTCTCGTCCGTCCCGACGATCATCGGGATCCACATGTGGCCGATCTCGTGTGCTGTCACGTTGTACAGGTCGCTCGGCTCCTGATCCTGATACGCACCAATCACGGTCATCATCGGGGATTCCATCCCGCCCTCGATGATGTCCAAACCCTCTACCGAGGTCATGTGAGACCAGGGGTACGAGTATCCGGTGTACCCGGAGTGGAATTCGATCGCCTGCTTGCCGTACAGCCACTGCTCCGACCACAGGGGCGCCACATCCTCTCGCCAGAATGAGTGGATAAGGACCCGTCGCGTCCCATCTACAATGGGTTCGAGCGCGCTACGGCCAGCGTCCTCGTTCGCCCGATCCTCTCCGTCTTCCTCCTCGTCCTCTTCCTCCTCGTCCGCGGAATCCTCCTCCTGCGGCCAGATCTGGTTCACGACCTCCGCGCTCGTGGCATCCCAACGCTGGACGTTCGAGGAGGTCCAGGTGAAGTCACGCACCCGGGCCGCCGAGAACTCATAGGTCAGCCAGCCGTCCGTACCCTCTGCGGTAACCGTGCCCGCGTCTCTCGACGCCTCGTCGGCTATCGTGACGAGGGTGTCTGACGTAGCTGCGGCCTCGAGCTGATCCAGAGTGATCGCCGAAAAGACGTCCTCCGGATTCTGAAGATCCCCCGTACCCATGACCGTCCATCCGGTCGGCACCGAGATCGACACGTCGTAGTCACCGAAGTCGTCGTAAAACTCGGCGTTCCCCATATAGGGCTGAGCGCTCCACCCCCGCAGATTGTCGAAGACACCCATCTTGGGGAACCAGTACGCGACGAAGTACACCTCCTTGTCGGAGTGCCCCATGCGTCCGGCACCACGCTGAGGAAGGGTGACTTCCCAATCGATGTCGAGCTGGAGTGTGTCGCCCGGCTCGAGCCGGATCGTGGGGCGAACCTGCATCACAGTGCCGTCGATCTCCCACCCTGGCCCGTCCTCGGGTGGCCGCTCTTCCAGTTCCTCACCATCCGCCGCCAGACGGTTGATGGTCACGCCGCCTGTGATCTCCTGGGAGTCGTACCGCGGCGAACCCTCCTTATGGATGTTTTGATGGAGGTGCACAAGCACGGCATTCAGATTGGCCGGGGCATCATGTGCGTAGAGGATCCTCACCGACCCCTCGAGCTTCGACGTCTCCGGGTCAAGGCGTGCCTCGATGTCGTAGCTGGCCGAATTCTGCCAGTAGCTGTGCCCTGGACCTCCGTCCTCGCTGCGCCATCCACGCTCGAGCGCACGTTCGAACTCCGGGGGATAGTTCACCGCCGCGGGGATCGCCCGCGCGATGACAGGCTCTGCGTCCTGGGCCCTCACGTTCACCGTGAGTACCAGTATCAGCGCCGCCGCGATCAAGACACTGCGCATCCAGACTCCTCTAACCATCAGACCCATTCCTTCAGGGATTTCTCTTTACGTAGAACATCACGCCCGCCCAATCCGTCGCGGCCGGGAACATGTCGAAATACCGATTCACCCCATCTTCACCCATGAAGGGTGCGAGCTCGGTTCGAACTTCGTGCTCGAACGCCGCCGCGTCCTCCTCCTCCCGTCCCCCGTTGATGGCCGCCCGCACCCGCGCCTCCAGCGCCTGCAGCCGCTCGGCGAGCTGAACCCGTCGTGGCTCGACATCCTCATGCAGACCAAAGTGTGTGGCACCGAATCGCTCGGGGCCGATCGTTCCGATTTCTTCGAGAGTACGGCCCCAATCCGGGAGATTCACTGCGGGCGGAGGGGTAGGCGGATGCTGCGGCCCTCCCGCCAGCGCGATGCCCATCGAATCTCCGGAAAACAAAGTCCCGTCTGTCTCGTCGAGATACGCCAGGTGATGCGAGATATGACCCGGAGTGGAGATCGGTCGCAGCCCCGCGACCGCCCGCGTTTCGGCGGACCTCCAGACATCGAGTCGATTGGCATCCACAGGCTTCACCTCACCCCACAGTCGATCATGCAGGTCACCGAACGTGCGCCGTGTGCTCGCGACGAGTCGTTCGGGATTCACCATATGTGACGCCCCGTCTTCGTGAACGAACACACGCGCTTTGGGGAAGTGATCCAGCAGGAAGCCAGCCGACCCCGCGTGATCCAGATGGATATGCGTGAGAAGCACGTGCCGCAGGTCCGAGGTACCGATCCCGCGGGTCGCCAGCTCGTCCATGAGCCGATCCAGGGTGGTCGTCGGTCCCGGGTCGATGATCGTGGGTTCGGGCCCATCGACGAGATAGCACGCGATGGCCCCCTGGAGCTCGAGATGTTCGAGATCGATGCACTGATGGTCGTTCATAGTGGCGTCATCTTGTGTGGAGGATCGAGCCCCCGGAGCATGAAGAGACGAAAAAGGGGGTGCCCGCGAACGGACACCCCCTCACGCTGGTTCAGCGGATCGCAGCCATGCTGAGGTCAGCCGCGATCAGCCATGGAGACGTAGTCGCGCTCATCGGCCCCCTCGAAGACCTGACGAGGCCTGGCGATTCGTTGCTCCGGGTCGTTGAGCATTTCTTCCCACTGAGCGAGCCAGCCCACCGTGCGCGGAATCGCAAACAGAACCGGGAACATCTCGACCGGGAAGCCCATGGCCTGATAGATGAGGCCGGAGTAGAAGTCCACGTTCGGATAGAGGTTCCGCTCGACGAAGAAATCCTCGTTGAGCGCGATCTTCTCGAGCTCGAGCGCGATATCGAGCAACGGGTTCCGACCCGTCACCTCGAAGACCTCATCCGCGGTACGCTTGATGATGCTGGCCCGCGGGTCGTACGCCTTGTACACCCGGTGCCCGAAGCCCATCAGGCGCTCTTCACGACGCCGCACGCCATCCATGAACGCCGGAATGTTGTCGACGCTCCCAATGCGGGTCAGCATGCGCAGCACAGCCTCGTTCGCACCACCGTGCAAGGGTCCGTACAGTGCCCCCATCGCTCCGGAAAGTGCAGAGTACGGATCGGCGTGGGCCGAACCGATCACCCGCATCGTGGTGGCCGAGCAGTTCTGTTCGTGATCTGCGTGCAGGATGAACAGGATGTCCAGAGCACGCTCGAGGACGGGGTTCGGCTTGTAATCCCGGGTGCCGATCCGGAAGAGCATGTTCAGGAAGTTCGCCGTGTAGCCGAGTTCGTTTTCCGGATACACGTACGGAAGGCCGCGATGGTGACGGTACGCATACGCGGCGAGGGTCGGCATCTTGGCAATCAGTCGCACAACCTGCTGCCAGCGGGCGTTCTCGTCGTCGACCTGCTTGGCCTCGGGATAGAACGAGGAAAGCGCCGCGACGCCACTCATCACCATGCCCATGGCGTGCGCGTCATATCGGAACCCGGAGAAGAGCTCCGTGATGTTTTCGTGCACATAGGTGTGGAACGTGACCTCATGCACGAAGTCGTCGAGTTGCGACTGGGTTGGCAACTCTCCCTTCAGGAGCAGATACGAGACCTCGAGATGCGAACTCCGCTCGGCCAGCTGATCGATCGGATACCCTCGATACCTGAGGATGCCCTTCCCGCCATCGATAAATGTGACCTTGCTGCGCGTCGAGGCAGTGTTCGTATAGCCGGGATCATACGTCATCATCCCGAAATCGTCCTCGTTGACCTTGATCTGGCGAAGGTCCATCGCCCGGATCACGTCACCGTCGAGGATATCGACCTCGTAGTTCCGACCGGTCCGGTTGTCGCGGATGGAGAGGGTCTTCGCTCCCTCGCTCCCGTTCTCTGACATGTGTGCTCCGTGTATGCCGGCCGTTGGTCGCGGGGAGGCCGACGCTTCAATTCAGATACAGCTAATAAGTATATCCACGCCGGATGCCGCTCCCAAGATGCGGCGATGAACGGAGCACAGCGTAACGACGTCACCCTGGAGCGGATCGCCAGGGCGACCGCCGCGGGGAGGGTCACGCCCCGGAGACGAACATCGAAGCGCAGGAGCGACGGCGCGGCACGGTCCCGCACCGTTCATCCGGGCCGTCGGTACGATCTGCCGTCATTTCGCTCACCATCAACGCCCGATCACCTGGACGGACCGATCAATACCGGGGGCGGGAATCGAACCCGCACGTCCTTGCGGACAGCGGCTTTTGAGGCCGCCGCGTCTACCGTTCCGCCACCCCGGCAGGGTGCTTCACGACAGCATTATCGCCATCGGGTGGGCCGACGTCGAGTCGTATGCGCTACCCGCCGAGTCGGCGAGCGGCAGCGCGAGCCTCGCCGACGGCATCCCAACCCGGATCGGCTGTCTCCGTCCGGGCCAGAAAAGTCCGGTAGGCATCGAGCGCACGATCGTCCCGACCGATGGCTTCACAAGCCTGCCCCAGGTGGAACTTGGCCCAGGCTCTGGAGGCGGGAGCCCGCGACAGACCCTCCCACAACTCAAGCGCCTCGGTCCAACGCTCCGTCCTGACGGCAGCTTCGGCCAGCCCCTCCCCTACACCCGCCGACGCCATGATACCGCCGCCAACTGCGTACGCGTTCTGGAAAAGCAGGTATGCCTGCTCGTAGTCATCTGTGGCCCACGCATGTTCGGCATCGAAACCCAGAACCGTGCGTGCCCATGTGAGGTGAGGAAGCCGGCCTGCCCTCACGCTCGCGAGGACATCGGCCGGGTCCACCTCCCAATCGGTCGGCAGCGCACCGGATTGCTCCGTGTCGGTCGTCTCTGGACGGCCCTGGATCCAGCCGGTCGCCATCACAACGACGAAGCCGATAAGCATGAATACGACCGCGGTCGGCCCCACCCACGTCGGCAAGTTCAGAAGCCAGATCACCGTTTCGGTGATCTGCAGGACAACCCAAGCGGCACCTAGATAGACCGAGAGAGCCTGAAGTACGCGCCCGCTCTTCAGTCGCTCGAGTGAGGACATGGATCACATCGGGGGAAGCTGCTCCGGTGCGGGTAAGGGCGGGAGAGCCCGGTCGTTGCAGAGGCCCTGACACCACCCGTGACTTTGGCCATTCTTAGGGGCTGGGGTGCAACGGCACCGGTGGCTCCGGTGCGGCCCCACATGACGGACGTTTTAACTGCGGAGCCATCGTGGCGGACCACACTCGCGATCCATTCGGCGCCCTTTCCAGCATCGATCTGCCGGAGGGTGCGACCTCGTTCTACAAGTTGTCGCGCCTTGAAGAGGAGGGCGTGATCGACACGCTCGACCGCCTTCCCTTCTCCATGCGCATTCTTCTCGAGAATGCACTTCGGCACGCCGGCGGCTCGTACGTCACGCAGGAGCACGTCCGTTCAGTGGCGCAATGGAGTCCGACGAACGCAGGAGCAGATCTCCCGTTCATGCCGACGCGCGTGGTACTTCAGGACTTCACGGGTGTCCCCGCCGTCGTCGACCTCGCTGCGATGCGAGACGGCATTCGCGAGCTGGGAGGTGACCCCTCGCGTATCAACCCGGTCGTGCCCGCTGACCTTGTGATCGACCACTCGGTCCAGGTCGACTTTGCCGGCTTCGAGGACGCCTTCCGCCTGAACGTCGAGAAGGAGTTCGAGCGTAACCGCGAGCGATATGCGCTACTCCGCTGGGCCCAGGAGGCCTTCGACAACTTCTCGGTCGTGCCGCCGGGCACGGGTATCGTTCACCAGGTCAACCTCGAGTACCTGGCGTCGGTCATTCACCGACGTGAGCACGATGGGGCCTTCATCGCCTACCCCGACACCCTCGTGGGTACGGACTCCCACACGACAATGGTGAACGGTCTAGGGGTCGTCGGCTGGGGCGTGGGAGGTATTGAAGCCGAGGCGGTCGTGCTCGGGCAGCCCTACTACATGCTGCTGCCCGAGGTCGTGGGCATGAAGCTCACGGGCACGCTACCCGAGGGGGCGACGGCAACAGACCTCGTACTGCGTGTAACCGAACTGCTGCGTGCTCACGGCGTGGTGGGCCGCTTTGTCGAGTATTACGGGGCTGGCCTCAGCAATCTGAGCCTCCCGGACAAGGCCACGCTCGCGAACATGTCGCCAGAATACGGCGCAACGATCGGATTCTTCCCGGTTGACGACTCCTCACTGCGGTACCTGCGGGGCACGGGCCGCGACGCCGGGATGATTTCAAGGGTTGAGGCGGTCTCGAAGGAGCTTGGCCTCTTTCGCACCGATGAAACGCCCGATCCTGAATTCACATCGAAGCTGGAGCTGGACCTTTCCACAATAGAGCCGAGCCTGGCCGGTCCGAAACGACCCCAAGACCGCATCCGAATGGTCGACATGGGTCGCCAGTTCAAGAAGGATCTTCCGGCCCTGGTTCCTGCCGGGCACGAGTTGAATGGAGGCCGCACGGTCGAAGTGAGCGCCGACGGCAACTCCATGGACATCTCTGACGGCACCGTGGTGATCGCCTCCATCACGAGTTGTACGAATACATCGAACCCCTCGGTGATGGTCGGAGCCGGGCTGCTCGCAAAGAAAGCCGTGGAGAAGGGACTCGATGTGAAGCCCTGGGTGAAGACCGCGATGGCGCCGGGCAGCCAGGTGGTCACCGACTACCTGACAGAGTCCGGGCTCCTGCCCTATCTCGAGGAACTCCGGTTCCACGTAGTCGGATACGGCTGCATGACCTGCATCGGCAACTCGGGCCCGCTGCCGGAGCACATTCATAACGCGGTCGACCAGAACGGTCTCGTGGTCTCGTCCGTCCTCTCCGGGAACAGAAACTTCGAGGCCCGGATCCACCCGCTCGTGCGTGCGAACTACCTGGCGTCGCCGGGGCTCGTCGTCGCGTACGCGCTCGCAGGTCGCATGGACATCGATCTCGACGTTGAGCCGCTTGGCATGGGGAGCGACGGCGAACCCGTGTACCTGCGCGATATCTGGCCGTCGCAGCAGGAGGTCAAAGAGACGGTCTCCAGTTCGCTCAAGCCCGAGATGTTTACGGACCGCTACTCGGTGGTCACGACGGGTGACGAGAATTGGCAAGCCCTCCCACTCCCGGAAGAAAGCAACCTTTACGAGTGGGATGCCGCTTCCACCTATGTACAACGTCCCCCCTTCTTCGAGGGGATGTCGATGGACGTACCGGCCCCAGAAAACGTCTCCGGGGCGCGGGTCCTCGCACTCATGGGTCAGTCCGTCACGACCGACCACATCTCACCGGCCGGTGCGATCCCCAAGGCGGAGCCCGCCGGGCTGTACCTGCGTGAGCACGACGTGACGGTGAAGGACTTCAACACCTTTGGCTCACGGCGCGGGAACCATGAGGTGATGATGCGCGGAACCTTCGGAAACGTGCGCGTCAAGAATCTGCTCCTCGATGGAAAAGAAGGTGGCTACACGGAGCACCTGCCTACGGGTGAGGTGATGCCGATCTACGACGCCTCGATGAAGTACCAGGCCGACGGTACGCCACTCATCGTGCTGGCAGGCAATGAATACGGCACCGGTAGCTCCCGCGATTGGGCCGCGAAAGGCACCATCCTGCTGGGCGTAAAGGCCGTCATCGCCGAAAGCTTTGAACGCATCCACCGAAGCAACCTGGTCGGCATGGGTGTGCTGCCTCTCGAGTTCCAAGTCGGAGACACGCCCACGTCTCTGGGTCTGACAGGCCGCGAGACGTTCGACATCTCCGGTATCGCCGAGGGTCTCGAGCCGGGCTGCACGGTCGACGTGACCGCGACCGCAGACGACGGAACGGTCACGTCCTTCAAGGCCAACGCCCGACTCGACTCCGACGTGGACGTCGAGTACTACAGCAACGGAGGCATCCTTCAGACGGTCCTGCGTAAGATGGCCCGCGGCGAGATGTAGGCGTCAGGCCGGGTCTTCGCGCATCGCCTTGGGCGGCCCCAGCACTTCCTGAAGGATGACGGCCTGTCGGAGCGCAGACGCACTGTTACTGGTGAGCTGCCGCCGGATGGCTATGGCATCAGCCGAGAGGGTGCGGGCAAGGGGATCGAGCCCGTCCTGCTCGGAGCGGGACCGCTCCGACGGATCCGTGCCGTACTCCGCGTGCGACGAGTGGACGAGGTGCGTCGGACGGGGCCGGGCCGGCCCTCGGTGCGTCGAGCGCGTCGACCGAGACTCCCGACCGACTCGCCTGACCCGATCGCGTTCCTGGCGCCGCTCCTGCTGCTCCTCCCAGTCCCGCTGCTCTTCAGCGCGCGTCTCCTCCTCCCAGCTTTTCTGACCAGACCGGGTTGCAGCCTGCTCCATGCGCTCGCGCTCACCCTCCAACCTTTCAGCCATCCCCGCGAGCTCTTCAAGCAGTCCTCCGGACAGAAGGGTACGCGAGGAGGGCTTTCCCGCCTCCACACCGCGCGGGGCGGGAGGCGGCACCGTACCACTGCGCGTCGCCCGGTCGTCGTACGAAGGCTGCTCGTCGTACGACGGGTCCTGGTCGTAGGTCGGCAATTCCGCAGGCGACTCCGGTGCCCACTCGAACTCCCACTCGGCCGGATCCTGATCTGCGGTGGGGCTCTCCTCGATCGTACCCCCACCCTTCTTTTGCTTACGGCTACGCGCGATCGATTCGATGATCGAAAAGAAGATGATCACGGCGAAGAAGATCAGCTCTTCCATGGTCTAATCGACTACTCGCCCAGGGGCTCGTTTGCGGTATCGTCCGGGCCGGCGATCGCACTGCGCATGCTCGTGTCGGCTTCGATATTCCGATACTTCATGAAGTCCATGACCCCGAGGTTGCCGGAGCGGAAGGCGTCAGCAAGCGCCAGCGGAACCTCCGCCTCAGCCTTGACGACCTCGGCTCGCATCTGCCCGACGAGCGCCTTCATTTCCTGCTCCTGCGCCACCGCCATCGCTCGACGTTCCTCAGCTCGCGCCTGGGCAACTCGCTTGTCGGCCTCGGCCTGATCGGTCTGGAGTTCAGCACCGATGTTCTTCCCGACATCCACGTCGGCAATGTCGATCGACAGGATCTCGAACGCTGTTCCAGAGTCGAGTCCCTTACCGAGAACCGTTTTCGAAATCCCATCCGGGTTCTCGAGCACGTCTTTGTGGGAATTGGCCGAGCCGATTGTCGAAACGATACCCTCACCGACCCGGGCGAGAATCGTCTCTTCGCCCGCTCCACCCACAAGGCGATTGATATTCGCTCGCACGGTAACACGGGCCACCGCGATCAGCTGAATTCCATCTTTCGCCATCGCGGCAACCTTGGGCGTGTTGATGACCTTGGGGTTCACCGACACCTGGACGGCCTCGAAGACGTCACGACCGGCCAGATCGATGGCAGCCGCCTGATTGAAAGCGAGATCGATCGCGGCCTTGTCTGCCGAGATGAGTGCCCCGACGACCCGGTCGACGCGGCCACCTGCCAGGTAATGGGCCTCGAGAGCATTGATGTCCAGTACGAGTCCTGCCTTCGTCGCGTTGATCAAAGGTCGGACGATCGCGGCCGGTGACACCTTCCTCAGACGCATGCCAACGAGCGTGCCAATACCAACGGACACACCGGCGGACAGAGCCTCCACCCAGAGTCGAACCGGAATCGCCCACGCAATGACGAACACCAGGAATACGGAACCGGCCAGAAAAATCGCGTTGAATGCTGCGACACCATCCATGTGTGGAGCCTCGGTACAGGGATTGAGTTGTGTGGTCGGTCAGGCCTCGGAGGGCGTGACTTCTGTGAGTTCTGCTTGATGTACGGCCCGGACAACATGCCGGTAACCCTCGGCACTGACGACCCTGACGGGCGTACCCTCGGTGATCCACTCTGATTCGGATACGACGTCGATACGTTCGTCACCAAAC
>JAKMDG010000050.1 GCA_022428035.1 Longimicrobiales bacterium | reverse complement strand
GTACAACTCGTCAGGGTCCGTCATCCACCGATCCACCTCAAGGCCTGCGCCGCTGAAGAGGCGCTCGACCGTGGGCCGATCGTATTTGCAGCTGATCTCGCTGCGGATCGCTTCCCCTTGGGCAATGACGATCGGCTCCTCATCAGGGAAGCAGACGGTCTGCGCGCGGCGGGACACCAGGCTCGTTTCAATACGACTCAACTCCTCGTTGTACTCGGACCGATGACGAAAGCCGTCCAGATCGAAGTCTGAGCCGAAAGAGTCGTTGAGTACGCTGAGGAGGTTCAGGCTGAACTGCGCCGTGATGCCGCGGGCGTCGTTGTAGGCCGCCTCGATTCGTTCGGCCGACTTCCCAGAGCCAGCCGCAAGGTCCACCCCGAGCAGGAAGCGGTCGTCGTGCGACATGACAGCCGTCACATGCATCAGGAGCTCTAGCGCGTGCGGAGTGTCAAAATTTCCCAGCGTGCTCCCGAGCAGTGCTACCCATCTTGGACCGGGCAGCGCACCGTCCAGCGCAAAGGACTCCAGAATGTCCGCAACAAGGGGATGGACCTCGAGTGAGTCGTACTCCCCGCGCAGCCCCTCGGCTGTCCCCTGCAGGAAGTCTCCCGACACGTCGATCGGGACGAAGACGGCATGCCCACGAGTGGCGATCATCGCACTCAGGATAATGCGTGACTTTTCGGCGCTTCCCGCACCCAGTTCGACGAGGGTGGCGGGACGAAACTCGGAGACCAACGTGGGCATGAGGTCCTCGAGCATCGTACGCTCGGTCCGCGTCAAATAATACTCCTCGAGCTCGGTAATCTCCTCGAACAGTTGTGAGCCCCGTTCGTCGTAGTGGTACTTCGACGAGACGGACTTGTCCGACCCCCGAAGGTGACCGATCACCTTCGCGCGCTCTTCGTACCTGGCCTCAATCATCCTGGACACACCGAAATCCGCTGAAGATCTGGCGTCGGATGGGATAGTCCCAGTTCCGGAAGGTGTTACGAACTGCGCCGAAACGCGTCGCCCAGGATCCGCCTCGCAGGACTTTGTACTCGTTTCCGAAGAAAACCTCCGAGTACTCAGGGTACGGGAACGTCTTGTAGTCCGGATAACCGTGGAAGTCGGTCGACGTCCACTCCCAGACATTACCGATCATGTCCCAGCATCCCACGGCTGACCGACCGGCAGGATAGGCGCCTACCGGCGTTGTCTCGAACAACAGTGCATCCAGATTGGTCCGCATCGCGGTCGGTTCATCGTCTCCCCATGGGTACGGTGTGGCACGCCCCTGCTCTGGATTCCAGGCCGCCGCGACCTCCCACTCGAGCTCGGTCGGAAGTCGCTTACCCGCCCACCGGGCATAGGCTTCCGCCTCGTAGTAGCAGACGTGGACGACAGGCCGGTCGGCATCCAGGGGTAGAATCCGATCCATGAAGCGCTCGTGCCACCCTTCGGGTTTCTGTTCCCAGTACTTCGGGGCGACAAGGCGCTCGCGCTCGCGCCACGCCCAGCCATCCTTCGACCAGTGCGCAGGGTCACCGTATCCCCCGGCTTCCATGAAGCGCAGATACGCACCATTGGTCGTGGGATGCACGTCGATCTCGAACGGGGACACATCCACGACGTGCGCGGGACGCTCGTTGTCGTAGGCGGCAGACCGGTCATCGGTCCCGATGGACACGGGCCCACCCGGGAAACGAACCATTGCATCCACCGGGGGTGCGTCCGCGGAGACTGTCGGAGGTCCGAGCTGCCGAGGCGCGGCGTATGGATCCCCCTGTTTCAGCTGCAGCGTCTGAAGAATGGTCTCGTTGTGTTGGTACTCGTGCTGCAGGACCATGCGAAAGACGAATCCGTCGTCCAGGAGAGGGGTGCCTCCTGATAGCTCGACCGTACCGAGTTCGTCCAGTACCGCCCGCCTCACATCTCCCAGATATGTGCGGCACTCCGGCAGCGAAGGAAGTGGGAGCGAGTCCCGCACCGCTCTCGGGTTCTCGAACGGGTTATAGATACCCTGCAAGCCCTCGGAGCCCGTGCTCCCCCTGCGGAGATTCTCTCGGAGCCAGACGTCCTCGAAATGACCGATGTGCCCGAGGTCCCAGACGATGGGACTCATGAGGGCGTCATGCTGCAGCCGCAGATCTTCGTCAGACAACGCAGCCGTCAGGAGAAGCGTCCTCTCTCTCGCTTCTCCGAGAAGCGATGCAATCTCTGACGCCGACAGGGGGCGTCCGACCTTAAGATCCATGGGGGCGAGGGCTCGAGAACAGGACCGTGAAACGTACCCGAGCACGTCGGTGTGATCTACCGATCCGTCTCGGCAATAACGCTGGAGAAGTCCGATCCGGCCGGTTCCTGGAACGCTTTCAGGCCGAACTCAGGCAGAATTGAAATCAGATGGTCGAAAATGTCGGCCTGGATCCCCTCGTACGTCGCCCACGCGGTGTCGTTGGTAAAGCAGTAGATCTCGATGGGTAGACCCTTCGGGGTTGGCGCGAGTTGGCGTACGAGCAACGTCATCTTCCCATGTACATGCGGATGCGCCTCAAGGTATTTGACGATATACGCGCGGAACGTACCTACGTTGGTCAGGCGCTTCGGTTCTGGAATTACACCGTCGGGAACCACCCGACCCCGGTGTTCGACCAGACTCTCCTGCTTGGATTCCATATACGACTGGAGCAATTCGTATCGCGCCAGATGCTCGACCTCGTCATCGGTCAGAAAGTGAACGCTCGACAGGTCCAGGTGCAGAGACCGCTTGATCCGACGCCCACCAGACTCGCTCATTCCGCGCCAGTTCTTGAACGACTCGCTAATGAACTTGTGGGTGGGGATGGTCGAGATCGTCTTGTCCCAGTTTTGCACTTTCACGATGTGCAGTGCGATGTCAATGACATCGCCGTCCGCATTGGCCTGAGGCATCTCGACCCAGTCACCGATGCGAATCATGTCGTTTGACATGATTTGCAGGCTCGCGACCAGTGACAGGATCGTATCGCGGAAGACCAGCATCAGGACCGCGGTAAGTGCACCTAGTCCCGAGAGAAACACGATGGGGGAACGGTCTGCCAGGATGGAGACCACCACGACGCCCGCGCCGATGTAGATCGCAATGCCGACGACCTGCAGGTACCCCTTGATGGGGCGGCTCTTCGCCTCGGAAAAATTCTCCTGATAGATGTCGTTGATTGCGTCGAGCAGCGCGTTGGCCGACAAGACGGCGCTGAGCACGATCACCGACAGCGCCAGCCGCTGCACCAGGAGCGCGAACACCTCCAGCGATGAGCTAGCGGCCTCGATCTCGGCCCCCGTCAGACCAAGAGCCGGTCCGATGCCGTAGTACAGCATGACCGCGGGGACCATATTCACCAGCCGGGCGAAGACTCTTCGCTCAATGATCCGGTCATCCCACGTCGCTTTCGTGCCTGCCGCAGCGCGACGAATGACACCCCGAATCATCCGGAGGGTGAAGCGATACGCGACGGTCGCCAGGAGCACCAGCGCAACCGTCAGGCCAAGTGCGTTCGCCCATTCGGGAAGCATGGACATCGCGCTACATCCCCTCCAGTTCCTGTGCCATCAGATCCATCGCCAGGTTGCTGATGCGCACGAGATGAGGGTGAGCACGATTTCCATTGGTAAGTAACACCACTCCGTGCCCACGCCCTCGATCTCCCATGACAAAGGCGGTGTAGCCCGGCAGGCTGCCCGAGTGCCCGAAGAACGCGTCCTCACCCCGCGTCGTCGTCCACCAGGTCAGACCGTACCCCGGGTTCTCGTAGCCCCACCCACCTCCCATCGGCTCACCGGCCATCTCCTCGTACTGGAGCGTCTGCATCTCGTCGATCGTCTCGGATCGCAGAACACGCCTCGTGTCGGCGGTGCCGTCACCGAGATTGAAGCTCACCCAGCGCGCCTGATCGTGGATGGTCCCGTATACGATTCCCGCCGGCCACACATTCGCCTTCAGTCGGTCTGTCGCCTCGTTCCGTCCCGTGGATTCGTCCGGCACATACGGCACCGCAAGTCTCTCCTCCATGTCGGGCGTCAGATCGAACTGCGTGCTCGTCATGCCGAGCGCACCCCACACATGCTCCCGGATGTAGTCCTTGTACGGCATGTCGCTAAAGTGCTCCACGAGATGTGCGACGAGGGAGTACGCCATGTTGGAGTACACCACCCCGTCCAGGGGCGGCGTTGCGACACGGAGGGAGTCGGCCAGATAGTCGCCCAGCGCGAGTGGTGACGTCTCGCCCCACACCAGATGCGGACCGAAATCGACCGGCATTCCGCTGGTGTGGGTCAGTAGATGCCGGAAGAGGACTGGGTCGCCTGGGTCTTCGCCCCGGATCTCCAGCCTGTCGAGATAGTCGCTGACCGGATCGTCGAGGTCGAACTTGCCCTGCTCCATTTGCTGAAGGAGCGCCACGGTCGACTGCGCCTTGAACGTCGATCCAATCAGATAGACGGTCTCCGTCGACGCCGGCGTGCCGGCCCACAGGTTCGATTCCCCCCACGCGCCACTCCACACCTCTCCGTCCTCGTTCGCCAGTGCCAGCGTGACCGACGGGATATTCCCGTCGAGCATGGCCCGCCGCACCTCCGGCCCTAATTGCGCGACCACGCGAGCGATCGCCTGCGCGCGCTGTGCACCCGATTGCCCCATCACGGGGGCGGTCCATGCCCCGGATGCTGCAAGGGTCAGCAGTAAGGCTACACCCATGACGCCCATGTGTCGGCGTGTCTCTCTCATGTGTTTTCCCTCAGCGGTTGATGCGGCCTGGTCCATAAAGGACCTGACCCGGACGTGCTCCTGTGTGCGTGCCACCGTCTTCGATGACGACGACGCCGTTGACGAGGACGTACTCGATGCCCTCCGGAAAAAGCACCGGTTCATCATACGTCGCGCGGTCCGAGATGCGGTCCAGGTCGAAGATCGTAATGTCAGCCCACGCACCCTCACGGATGATACCGCGGCGATCGAGTCGCATTCGAGTGGCGGGCCACGACGTCATCTTCCGCACCGCCTCCTCGAGGGAGAGCGTGCCCGTTTCCCGGACGTATCGGGAGAGAACGCGCGCGAAGGTGCCGTAGCTGCGCGGATGCGGGAGCCCGAGACCGTCCATGAGACCCGGGGTGAGTGCGGCGCCTGCGTCGGAGCCGATGCTCGTCCACGGTCTCTGAAGCGCCCATTGCACGTCGTCCTCACTCATCATGTGGTAGATCGCCATGACCCGGCCCTCACCCTCGGAGACCAGGTCCCATGCGGCGTCTGCCGGGTCGGCACCCGTCGTCTGCGCAACATCCGCGATCGTCATCCCCTCGTAGTGAGCGTTGTTCTCGTTTCTGGCATTCACAAGGACAATGTTGTCCCACCCACCAGACGCCTTGACGATGTTCCACCAACCCTCGGAGCCCGTCTGGACCTCCTGCTTCAACCGTTCTCGCACCTCGGGCCGGGCGATGCGAGCGCGAAGAGAATCAGCGCCCCCATCGGCGGCCCAGCTCGGAATAGTCGCCTCGAGGCCAGTTCCTCCCGCGGTGTACGGATACATATCCGCGGCCACGTCGACACCTCTGTCGCGCGCCGCCTCGATCTCGACGGCTGCTTCCCTGATGATGCGGCCCCACCCGGGCTCGTAGGCGCCTTTGTAGTGAAAGATCTCGACGGGCATTCCGGCACGCTCACCCACTTCGATCGCTTCCCGGACCGCCGACACCAGACCCGCACCCTCGTCTCGGATGTGGCTGGCGTAGATGCCACCGAACTCTGCGGCCGCAGTGCCGACAGCCACGAGTTCGTCCGTGGACGCGAACGATGACGGCGGGTAGATGAGCGCCGTGGTCATGCCCATCGCGCCCTGACGCATCGCCGACCGCATCATCTCCTGCATGCGTTTGAGTTCTGCGGGGTCCGGCGCGCGCGCAGAGTTGCCAAGCACAGCGACTCGGGTCTGCGTTTCGGAGAAATAGCTCCCGAAGTTGATCGAGATGCCACTCTCCTCGAGGCCGCGGAAATATTCATCGATCCGGTCGACCGAAACCGGCGTACCACCCTCCCCACCAATCGCCGAGGTAACGCCCATGCGTAGCTTGTTCTCGGCGAGCCCATTTTGGGGCAGTACGCCCCCGGACTGATCCATCATGTCGATGAAGCCGGGTGACACGTATAAACCGGTGGCGTCGATCTCCCGGCGCCCCTGCCCTGCAATCCGACCGATCCGGACGATCCGTCCGGACCGTACCGCAACATCAGCCCGGATCCAGGGGTTGCCGGCACCATCCAGCACGCGACCACCGCGGATAACGATGTCGTATGCGGGAGGCTCCTGGGCGACGATCGGGAGCACGCACGCCGCGAGGGCGGCAAGCACGAGCCCTGCTACGCGAAGCAGGGTTGCGGAGTATGAGACCGAGGAATCCGGGATCGTGCGCATGATGTGGCCCAGGCGGGAGACAAAGCGACGTTCGACGGTCTGACACCTGCGGTCAAGGTACGCGAGGAAGCGCGTTTGCCGCGGGTTCCACACCCGCCTATTCTCGGCGCCATGACTCAATCCACGCTTTTTCGCCGCTACCTGCTCCCCGGCTTCCTCTTCCAGTCGGTGGTCATCGCCGGCGGGTACGGGACCGGCCGTGAGCTGGTCGAGTTCTTTCTGACCCAGGGTCCGCTCGGGGGCCTGCTCGCGCTCGGCATGTCCACCGTTGTGTTCAGCGCGGTCGCGATGGCCACATACGAACTCGCGCGCATGTGGGGTGCTTTCGACTACCGCCACTTCTTCAAGGAGTTGCTCGGGCCGGGCTGGTGGCTCTTCGAGGTCTGCTACATCGGACTGATGCTGATCGTGCTCGCGGTGGTGGCCTCGGCTTCGGGTGAGATCATGAGGGATACGTTCGGCCTCAACTACTGGATCGGTGTCAGCGCCGTGATGATCGCGGTGGGCGCGCTCGTGCTGGGCGGCAACGAGAC
>JAKMDG010000365.1 GCA_022428035.1 Longimicrobiales bacterium | reverse complement strand
CCTTCGCGTATGCGTCCTCTACGGCCCTTGCGAGCACCTGATTGGTCTCGAAGAACTCACCGCGGCAATAGATGTAGACGTGTTTCGCGCCAATGGCATAGGCGCCGATGAGGCACCCCTCGATGAGCTGGTGGGGATCCCACCGGATCAGCTCACGGTCCTTGAAGGTGCCCGGCTCTGATTCGTCAGCGTTACAGAGGAGGTAGTGGGGCCGACCGGACTCCTTGGGCATGAAGGACCATTTCACGCCCGTTGGGAAGCCGGCTCCTCCCCGTCCCCTCAGGCCCGAGGCTTTAACCTCGTCGACGACCTTCTCTGGACCCATGTCGAAGGCCTTCTTCAGCGCCTGGTAGCCACCACGCTCGACGTAGGTGTCCACCTGCCGCTGCATCGGGTCGCCAAAATGCTTGCTGAGTACCCGGACTTCATGGTCCGAAACGTAGGGATAAGCCATCGGTTATTCCCCCTGTCCTTTCAGGTGCTCACAGATCTTTGGCACCTCGGCAGGGGTCACGTTCTCGTAGTATCGGGAGTTGATCTGCACGCAGGTCGGGAACCCACATGCGGCGAGACATTCGGCCTCGATTACCGTAAAGTTGCCGTCCTCTGAAGTCTCACCGAGTCCAGTGTCCGTGTACTTGAGGAAGGCATCGACCACGTCGTCGGCCCCAGCGAGGTTGCACGAGATGTTGGTGCAGACCTGGATCAGGTGCCGACCGACCGGACGCTTGTTGTACATAGTGTAGAACGTCGCGACGCCGCGTACGTATGCCGGAGAGAGCCCGAGTGCATCGGCCACCTCATCCATCGACTCGGGGCTGACGTGCCCCCGGATTTCCTGGGCGAGCCCAAGAGCCGGTAACAATGCAGCCTGCTTCGTCGGGTAGCGCGAAAGAACCTTGTCGAGACGTTCACGGTACTCGCCCTCGAACAGCGGCGCGTCGGGCTTCTTGTCGGCGAGCATGTACGGCATGGTGCCGGCGCCCGAGGCGTGCCCACCGTCAACAGGGCGGTCCCCTACGAAGTCGTCACCGCGAATCTGGTCCTCAGTGAGATCGAACTCGCCGGTGTTGCCAGCCCAGCCCGGGTTCTTGAACGGGACATCGCTCATCGGTCGATCTCCCCAAGAACGATATCGAGACTGGCATTGATCATGATCAGGTCTGAGACCATGTGTCCCTCCGCCAGTTTCGGGATCACCGAGAGATTGACGAAGGACGGTGGTCGGACCCGCCACCGCACTGGCTTCGTACCCCCTTCTTCGGCGACTACGTACATACCGAGTTCTCCCTTGGAGGCCTCGATCGCCATGTAGCAGTCACCCTCCGGGGCCGGAATGCCGTCGGTAATGAGCTTGAAGTGGTGAATCATGCTCTCCATATCCGACATCGCATCGGTTTTGGAGGGCAGCGAAATGTTCGGATCGTCCACGTTGATCGGACCATCCGGGAGCCGTGCCATCGCCTGACGAATGATCGAGACGGACTGCTCCATCTCCTCCATTCGGCAGAGGTAACGGTCATAGCAATCACCGTGCTCGCCGACGGGCACCTCAAAATCGTACGTCTCGTAGTCGTAATATGGCCGATCCTTGCGTACATCGTATGGCACACCAGTCGCGCGTAGATTCGGACCGGTGAAGCCGTAGTTGATGGCATCCGCGGCACTGATCACGCCAACACCCTGCGTCCGTCCAATGTGGATCTGATTCCCGGTGAGGAGATGGTGCACCTCCTCCAGTGTCTTCGGGAAATTGTCGAGGAACTCGAGGAGCTGCTCGAGCCATCCCTCGGGCAGGTCTGCCATCATCCCACCCACACGCGTGGCCGAGGTGGTGATCCGAGCACCCGTCAGTGCCTCATGCAGCGAGTAGATCTTCTCCCGCTGCTGAAAGCTGTACAGGAACGGCGTGAACGCACCCACATCGATCGCCGTCGTGCCCAGCCACAACAGGTGGCCGAAGATCCGGTCGAGTTCCATCAGGATGACGCGTACGATCTTGCATCGCTCCGTCACCTCGATGCCCATGAGCTTCTCTACGGACATGACGTATGCGCAGTTGTAGATCAGCGGCGCGAGGTAATCCATCCGGTCCGTCAGCGGGACAATCTGGTTCCACGTCCGGTATTCACCGAGCTTCTCGAAGGACGAGTGCAGATACCCGATGTGGGGGACGACACTCGTCACCGTTTCGCCGTCGAGCTCACAGACAAGCCGGAGAACGCCATGCGTCGCCGGGTGTTGCGGGCCGATGTTGATGAGCATTTGCTCACTGCCGAGCTTCGGCTCCGGAATGTCGAATGGCGCCAGTGGGCTTGACGCGCCTGCGCCACCGACGCCCATCTCCCGACTTTGTCCGACGTTGAACTCCACCGTCTTCGTGGCCATCAGTCGTCCTCTCCGGCTTGGGCCGGGGTCGCTTCGGCCTCCCCATCGGTGATTGCGCCAACCGGCGACGCACTCATCTCCTGGGGGGCGCCAGCCTGCAAATCGTCCACCAGGTAGAAGCGCTCGACATCCTGTTCGAGTGCCCGCCTGGTCTGTTCGGCCCGAGAGAACCGCCCGCGGAGCGGGAAGTCCTTGCGAAGCGGGTGCCCCTCGGCGTAGTCGTCCGGCATGAGGATTCGGCGCAGGTCGGGATGCCCCTTGAACGTCACGCCGAACAGGTCAAAGACTTCCCGCTCGAGCCAGTCCGCGGACTTCCACAAATCGCACACGGAGTCGATCTCCATCGCGTCGAGCGGTAGAGGGCATCGGAGACGCAGGGCTCGGCGGTGAACTGTCGAGAACATCTGGTACACGACCTCGACCGGTCGGCCTGCCCCGTAATCAATACCGGTCACGTCAGACATCATGTCATAGGCGTGATCGGGATCGTTCTTGAGCCACTCAAGGATCTCGTGACTGCGCTCTGGTGCAAGCCAAGCAACCCACTGGTCCCCCGCCGCAACCCGATGCCCCTGGACCTCGTCTCCGAAGCGCTCTAGCAGCGCCGCCACGGACGGGTGCTCGGAAGGGTCGCCACTGAAGGCCGGCTCGGTCGCCTCGTGGGCGTCGGACCCGATCGGCCCCTCATCGACTGCGTCGAGACCGGATTTCTGTTCGTCAGCCATGAGATCAGGAAAGAGAATCGTCGGTCGTAGCGGGTGCCACGAGGTGGCCGGTCGAGATCTGATCCTGTTGCGTCGAGTTACCGAACGGGCCGGTGAGCCCAACAACCTCAGCATCGTTCGCACGCGGCCTCGCCACGAGTAGCGGATCCTCGGCACGGTGCTCGAAATGCTTCGAAAGACTCTCCTGGCGGATCTTCTCCTGAATCATCATCAGCCCGTAGATCAGGCCTTCAGGTCGCGGCGGGCAGCCTGGGATGTACACGTCGACCGGAATGATCGTGTCAATCCCCTGCACCATCGAGTAGACATCGAACACGCCGCCGGATGACGCACAGGCTCCCATGGAGATCGACCACTTGGGCTGCGGCATCTGATCCCAGATCCGTCGGAGCACGGGAGCGAGCTTGTACGGCACGCGGCCGGCGCAGATCAGAACGTCGGCTTGGCGCGGGCTGAACGACATACGCTCCATGCCGAACCGGGCGAGGTCGTAATTCGAGGCTGCCGACGCCATCATCTCGATAGCGCAGCACGCGGTACCGAACGGCATCGGCCACAATGAGTTGAGCCGTCCCCAGTTGATCAGGGCATCGACTTTACTCGTCAGAAATGTCGGACTTCCGGACCCGAACATTCCCCCTTCAGTTGGGGCCGCCCCGCCGCCGGGGAGTTTGTTACTCAGTCCCATTCAAGGCCTCCTTTCTTCCATTCGTACACGAGGCCGATCGCCAGGACAGTGACGAACATGGTCATCGCAAGGAACGCACTCCAACCCAGTTCACGCATCTGGACCGCCCAGGGAACCAGGAAAATCGTCTCCAAGTCGAACACGATGAAGCTGATCGCCACCATGTAGAATTTGACGGAGAAGCGTGCCTTCGTGCTCCCAAGTGGGATCATTCCCGACTCGTAGGGCATCAACTTCTGAGACGTGTCACGGCGTGGGTTGAGAATGTGCGAGGTGAGGACAATACCCAGCGCATTGATCACCGAGACGCCGAAGAGCAGAAGGAGGGGGAGATAGGCTCCCGACATGAGCGTCCGTGGGGTTTGTGAAATTGTTCACGAGCGTGGTTGCCGGCGAAAAGGTACCCGAGCGTGCGTTCGAGTGTCAACCGATCCTCAGGTGCCGTTTCGTGGTGAAAATCCGCGATTTTCGTCGGTTTGACCGACACTCGCGCAGGCATCTATCTTGGGCGTCCTCCCGGGGCACCAGTGGACGACATGACCGCGTCCACATGGCCCTGATCACACTCACCATCGAGCGCCGAACCCGCATGCCCATCAAGAGTGACAAGTGGATCCGCCGGATGTGCGAAGAGCACAGGATGATTGAGCCCTTCGAGACCGGTCAGGTTCGGGACGGCAAGATCTCGTATGGGATCTCGTCGTATGGCTATGACATCCGAGTGTCCCCGGAATTCAAGGTCTTCACGAACGTTCACAACTCGATCGTCGACCCGAAGAACTTCGATGACCGGTCCTTTGTGGACATCGTGGGCCCTGAGTGCATCATCCCCCCAAACTCGTTTGCGCTGGCCCGCACCGAGGAATACTTCCGAATTCCCCGAGACGTGCTGGTCGTCTGTGTCGGGAAGTCGACGTACGCACGGTGCGGACTGATTGTGAACGTTACCCCGCTCGAGCCCACCTGGGAGGGCTACCTCACCCTCGAGATCTCCAACACGACACCGCTGCCGGCCAAGGTCTACGGTGGTGAGGGTATCGCGCAGCTCCTCTTCTTCGAGGGTGACGAGGAGCCCGAGATCGCATATGCAGATCGGAAGGGCAAATACATGAACCAGCAGGGAGTTACACTGCCCAAGATGTAGAGTCGTACCTGAACGAGCGCGGCCTTGTCCGTTCCCGCGGTCTCCGGTCAGTGCGGTCCCCACCCTAGAGTAGATTCCCCGGCGCTGAGGTCAGATGAACGCACGGATGTCCACCACTCGTACCTTCTTCCGATCCTGCGTCCTGCGCCCGGGCCTCACGCTTTCGGCGCTGGCGGCGATGGCCTGCGCGACCGGCACCGCGGCCCAGTCCGCTCCGGCCCCCGATGAGGAACGACTGCTTACCCTGATCGGCGGCCTCCCTCTGGGCCAGAACATTCAGGTATCCACGCCACAGATTCTCGTCGAGGAGGCGCTGCTGGTCTCGGTCCAGGGGGGCACGGTCGAACTGGAACAGATCGGGACGGGTGTCCCCATCGTGGTGGACCTGGAGGCGATCCGTGGCGTCTCGGTCCAACGGCGACACTGGCTGCAGGGCACGGTCTGGGGAGTCAGCGGTGGTCTCCTGGCCGGATCGATGTTTGGACTGATCATTGGTTCGTTCTACTGCAACTCCATCGACCAGTGCGGCAACGAGG
>JAKMDG010000364.1 GCA_022428035.1 Longimicrobiales bacterium | reverse complement strand
GTATTTCACATACGCAGCCAGGCGACCACCTTCTGTCGATTCTCGACGGTCTCGTACCGACTTGAGTCGACGCGCGTGATCCAGGCTGGACACGAGGAGAAGAAGCACGGCCGCGGGCACCGACGCTCTCGCGATAGCAGAACCCAGAAGTGGGCCGGGCAGACCAACGAGCACGAGGCCCACTGCGCTTATCCCTTCCAGCGCGACAAAGATCGAGATACCCATACCCAGACGTCGGCCAGCTCTGGCCTTGAAGAACGCCGCACTTCCCAGGAGGAGCGCCGTAACCAGTATGAGGGGCGTCACACCACCCTACCCGACCAGCTCGTCCACCAGAAAGAGATCGGTGAGCACCGCACGCAAATGCACGTTTGCGTTCAGGTTATCGATCAGCTGTGAGCTCATGCCCTGACGAGCGGCGACCAGACGGACGGCGCACAGCGATGCCTCCGCGTCTCGTCGCACGACAGCGATCGGGTCCTGCCAGGATGCCTGAGGCTCTTGGTCGGCTACCGCCTCGGTCACCGTGTCAGCCAACCCATCGAGCGCCGACACTGGCTTCGAGAAAAAGTCCCCAAGGTCGGCACCCGCCTTCGCCCCTTCGTCCGATGTGCGCACCTGTGGCGATCACACCCTCGATGAACGTGCGTCGAGTGTACTTCTCCTCGAGCACGCCCGTGGACTCTGCCTGATCCATCGAGCACTCCTGCTACGTAGGGCACATCGGGCTAGATCAATTTATGGAGCGAAGCCCACGCGCGCGAGCGCTTCAAGCGAGGGCACACCTGCCAGATTTCCTGGGTTCGAGCGCCGTCAACTCATCCGTGAAAAGAGGTCGATATGCGCGTCGACAATGCGCCGCATCGCGTCTGGGTCCGGATCAAGACTCCAGTCTCCCTCCACGCTCGTTCCTCCGAGTGCGATCCCGTCGCTTCGCGGTGACATGTGCACGAAGCCGCCGGCCATGGGTGACGCCGCTCCGAAAGTCGAATAGTCGACGCCAGCCTGGGGCATGAGCAGCGTGAGCTGGCCCTTGAGCGGGACCAGCTCTTCGTCGCCCACGAGCGTCTTCGCGCCGAGGCCGGTGCAGTTCACGATGACGGACTCGGAGAGCGCAGCGAGATCTCGCCGCGACTCGAACCGACGGATCACGACCGGGGCGCCTGCGCCTCGAACATCCGAGACGAGACGGTCCAGGTAGATGGACGGCTCGATCCGCATCGACGGCCGCATGACCGCGTACCGCGTCGGGAACGGGTGCTGCCCTGGCCCGTAGACGGTGGATCCCGTCTGGACGTCCGCTGGCAACAGGTCGCTCCCTCCGCCCCGGTCACCGGACGGTGGCGCATTGCGGAGCGAGTACCCGTCCATCCACGAGACACCATAGCTCCGCCCGACGAGCAGCTGGAGCTCGGTCCACGCGATCCGTGCAGCCTTACGGAACTGATCGTCCCAGGCCACAGACCGACGATCCTGGTCAACGAGACCCGAGGTCGGCGTCCAGCTGGCAAGCGACATGTTCGACGTCGTGTTCGGCGGAACGTGCTCTGCATAGATGGTGACATCGAAGCCTCGGCGCTGCAGTTGCCTGGTGGTGCTCAGACCGACCACACCGCACCCGATCACCGCAGCCTGACGCTGCGCCCGACCGACTGCCATCTCGGCCGCCATCTGGCCCGTGCCCCAAGAAAGCGACATACCCGAGCCCCCATGCCCATAATTATGGATGAGGAGCTTATCCCCCAGCCGCTCGCCCCGCAGGACGAAGCCTGAGGGCCGGTACGGTCGGAGGCCAACGGTCGTCCGGATGATCCTTTCCCAGGCCGCGTCGACTGGCTCGAGTCGCCGAACCGGCCGGACGTAGCCTACGCCATCCGAGCCCGATCCTGCTGTGCAGCCCCCCAGCCCGAGTCCCACGAGGCCGAATCCGCTGGTCCTGAGCATCGACCTACGATCCATACAGTCGTCTCACCTCGTTGCGGTTGTCACGCATGTCAAACGTCCAATGCGTAGAGCAACCGTCGCTCAGCGGCAAGCCGAGACCTACGGGATTTCCGTCTCGGACTCCCTGCCCCCGGCGAGATCGGCCGATCTCGATCTCGGTGAACCCGTCCGACCGCTCGAACCAGATGTCCACCCGCAGATCGACGGTCAGGTCCGTGACTGGTGTCTCGTCGTTCACAACGAGGTTGCGGATCAGATCGCGCTCGATCTCGATCTCCGCCTCCAGGAACACCCGAAAGGACGTCACGTCGCCCTGCGCCGACTCGAAACTGCCAACGATGAGACCGGTGGCCTCGCGTGGTTAATCCGAAATTTGGACCTGAATATCATCGTGGACTGCCACGATCTCGGCCTGGAAGCCGGATTCGACTTCGTCGTCCTCCAGGTCTTCGGTCTCGAATTCCAGCTCTTTGCAGGTTCCCGGCGGAATCTGCGCGATGAAGGCCTCGATGGGCTGACGGTCGAGCGGGAGGTTCAGGAAGCGAAGAGGCGCGAAGGCTGAAGTCGTCAAGATCAGCGCGGGACTCCACACGAAGCTCCCGGAGGTGTAGCGCATGCTCGGCCGCGGCGAATGGTCGGATACGTTCAAGACCAAGGCCGAAAGGAATGCAGGATGATTCGATTCGATTCTCGGGTGGCCCTGAGGACCCGCATATTCACCCCGATGCTGCTCCTGATCTCATCCGGGTGCGGCAACTTCAATGCGGGCGGCGTGACGGGCGAAGCCCGCGTGACCCTGTTGGGGGACGCGCCCGATCCGGTGCCCGCGAGCCTCATTGCAGCACCACGGGTCGGCCGAACCAGAGCGTTCCGCCCGGGGGCGCAGGCCGCACGCGCAGCGGGCGAGAACTCGCGCCGGGGTATACCGAGGACCACCCGCAGGTCACGGAGTGGCTCCAATTC
>JAKMDG010000049.1 GCA_022428035.1 Longimicrobiales bacterium | reverse complement strand
CTCAGTCCGCGTGACCCGAGCATTCTCGAGGATCTGTTCCGTTCGCGCGCCGAGCTCGGGCGTTTCGACGAGGCTCTCACCGTGGTGGAGACCCTTTCGGGTCAGCTCTACTACACGGCTCGCCCTGATCTCCAGCGCCTCCACGCTCTCTGCCACATCCAGGTTCGCGAGCCACTCGAGGCTCGCGTCATTCTGCGCGAGCTCACCGATTCCGAGGGTGGCGTGCGTGACTTCGAGTCCTGGCGTCTCCTGGCGGACGTGGCGGTCATGCTCGAGGACGACCGCCTCCTCAGGGTCTCGGCGGACCGGATGGTGCAAGCCGCTCCGATGCGCAGCGAGGGCTTCCTCGTTCAGGCGATCAGTCGTCGCCGTGAGGGGGACGTCGAAGGCGCGCTCGCGAGCGCTCGGCTCGCGGTGGAGCGCTCGGTCGAGGGCGACGCGACCGCGGCGCGACTCGAACGCCTCCTGCGGGAAGAGCGCAAAGGAAGGACGCCGGGCTCCAGCGGCGGGTGACGCTCAGCTCACCTCGAAGTCGATCCAGATCGCGTTCGCTCCTGCGGGGTCGGTTCCGATGTACAGTCGGCCGCGCCCGAAGAGCACCGTCTCCCGCCGATTGAGATGCACTGAAGGACCGCTCTCCGGGACGATG
This sequence comes from Longimicrobiales bacterium, assembly GCA_022428035.1. GTDB lineage: Bacteria > Gemmatimonadota > Gemmatimonadetes > Longimicrobiales > Gaopeijiaceae > UBA2589. The sequence continues at coordinate 1,694 of JAKMDG010000049.1, read as the reverse complement.
TAGGTTCCGTTCGTGCTCGAGTCTGCGATCAGGTACTCGGGGTGCCGATAGATGATCTTCGCGTGGGTGCGGGAGACCTTGTCGTGATTGATGAGCACCTCGCAGTCAGCAGCGCGTCCGATCGTCAGCGCTCCGTCGCCCTCGAGCTTGTAGGTCTGACCCTCGACATTGAGTTTCAGCACGCGGGCCGCGTTGCCGACGCGCTCCGCGCCTGGGGCCATGAGGGTCATCTCGAAGTCTGCGTCTCCGAGGCCGTGGTCGAGGATCGAATAGAGCTCGAGGGGCTCTCGCTTCCCCTTGACGGAGACGGGAGGCACCGAGCGTGCCAGTTCCTTCACGCGCGGCGAGACCTGCGAGAACAGCGTCGCTGAGAGGAGGATCTCGCTCTCTCGCGCCAGCGCGGCGATTCGTGCGACGGTGTTGACGGCGTCTCCGAAGATGTCATCGGTGGTCTCGATCACCTCGCCCTGGTGCGCGGCTACGCGAATGTCGGTGGACTCGTCGTGCATCCGCGTGACCATGTCGAGCGCTGCCTCTGCTGCGTCCGCGCCGGTGAAGCATGCGAGGATTCCATCGCCGAGCGTCTTGATCACCCGTCCGCCTGCGTCTCGAACGCAGGTCGACATCAAGTCCATACCGCGACCGATGAGCGCCTTCGCCGCTTCGTCGCCGAGCCGCTCGTAGAGCGCAGTGCTGCTGACGATGTCAGCGATCAGCAGTGATCGCGGGACCGTACTTTCGGAATGTTGATCTCCGGAATTCATCGCAGTGGGGAGGTCGTTGCGGAGTGGTCAATCGATGGCCCGGTATCCGTCGCGGTTGCGTTCGACGATGACAGGCTGGTGCATGACGTGGTAGTGCTCGTCACAGATCGCGGCGTTGATGGAAAGCCAACCTCCGGTCTGCTGTACACCACGGCTTTCGTGGGCGTGCCCGAAGGCGTGGAGTCGAGGCTGGATCCTGCGCAGTTCGCTGGAGAGGGCTTCGCATCCGATGGCGATCCCGTTCGTGATCAGATCCATCACGCCGCTCGGCGGTACGTGCGTGATCAGAACGTCCAGGCCTGAGGGGGCGCGGCGCCACTTTCGCGCAAGCGCTTCGCCCTTCGGCAGGTTGAACGCCCAGCCGCCGTATTCCGGTTGCCACGGGCTGCCCCTGAAATGCACGCCGTCGAGATCGACGCCGGAATCCTGCAGGTAGTGGACGCCGGGGAGCAGCGCGCGTGCTGTGTCGGGTTCCTTCTCGAACAGGTGTTCGTGATTGCCTGCGACCAGGATCTTGTGTGGGTGCGACTGATCGACGAACCATTCGGCGAAAGCGCGCGTTTCCTCGGCGGTTCCGTGCATCGTGAAGTCACCCGAGTGAACCAGCACGTCGCCTTCGGGAAGCGAGAGTTCAGCGTGCCGGTTGTGGGTGTCGCTGATGCAGATCAGTCGGTGAACAGCCATCACTGATGAGTCTAGCCCGGTTTGTGGCGGCTGAGAGCGGACGGCGCTACGTCGTCCACGTCGTTGTTTGGCGTGAGGGTGTCTCGATCCAGGGCATCCTGGAATCGCTCTGCTGGTTCGGGCTCTAGTCCTGCCTCGAGCGGTGGTGGGGGGGGGGAGCGCTGGAGCGGCGAACTGGAAGCCTCGACCTGACTGCCCGCTCCATCAAGGTGCAAGGAGCGAATGGTGCCCCATCCCATTTCGAAT
>JAKMDG010000354.1 GCA_022428035.1 Longimicrobiales bacterium | reverse complement strand
ACATGTGACCGATGATGGCGGCGAGCCCGAACGCAAAGCTCCACGGGAACGCGACGCCAGCCAATGCCGGAAAAAGAGCGGCCGGAGCCCAACCCTTCGCAATATCCACCAGTACAACGGGAGCAGCGGACTTCCACCCCAGGACACGCAGAGCGTTGGTTGCACCGAGATTGCCGGAGCCATGATCCCGAAGATCCAGACCGTGGACGGCACGACCGACCCAGAAGCTGGTCGGAGTAGCTCCGATCAGGTAGGAAAGCGCGAGAAATGCCCAAGCCAAGCTAGTCGTTGTCCTTGCCGCTTCTGATTCGGAGTCGGATCGGCGTCCCCATGAACGTCCAGGCGCCACGGAAGCCATTCTGCAAGTAGCGAACATAGTGATCCGGGATCGCCTTCGGGAAGTTCGCAAAGAGCGCGAACACCGGTGGTCTCACGGATACCTGAGTCCCGTACTTGATCTTCACAGCCCGCCCACGGTGATGCGGCGGTGGTTGCCGCCGGACCAGCTTCTCGAGCACCTCGTTCACCTCGTGTGTCTCGATGCGGCGCGCACGCTCGTCGTTGACCTCGAGGATGGTGTCGAGGCAGCGCCGAACCCGCTGTCCGGTCAGGGCCGAGGTGAAGATGATCGGTACCCATTGAAGAAACGGAATCCGCGCACGGATTTTCTTTTCCCACTCCGGGGCGGTCATCGTGTCCTTCTCGACCAGATCCCATTTGTTCGCGATCAGGATCAGGGCACGCCCGGCCTCCCACGCCATCTGAGCGATCCTGACATCCTGGGCGTGCAACTCTTCCTCGCTCGCGTCCACGAGCAGAACGCACACCTGTGACGAGTGAATGACACGATCCGTCCGAAGAGCACTGTAGTACTCGATGCTGTCCTTCACCCGAGCCTGACGACGCAGTCCCGCCGTGTCGACGAAGACCAGGCTTCGGCCGTGATAACGGAATTCACTGTCGATCGGGTCGCGGGTGGTACCCGCAATCTCGGACACCACCGTCCGATCCTCGCCGATCAGCCGGTTCACGAAGCTGGATTTGCCCACATTGGGCTTGCCGACCACCGCCACACGGATGGCATCGTCGTCTGCCTCGAGGTCCGCAGAGTCCGGCAGCTTCTCCAGAACCAGGTCGAGAAGATCTCCCGAACCCTTTCCAGAAAGAGCACTTACGGGGATTGGCTCACCGACACCCAGCGACCAGAATTCGAGGTGGCCCTGGTCGCGGGGCAGATTGTCCATCTTGTTCACGACCAGCAATACGGGCTTCGAGACCTTCCGCAACACCTCGGCAAGTCGCTCATCGAGAGGCTGAACACCAGCCTTCCCATCGACCAGGAACAGGATCACATCGGCCTGTTCGACGGCGATCATGGCCTGATCGCGAATGGCGACATCCATGCCCTCTGCCGAGCCCTCGACGACTCCGCCCGTGTCGACGATGCGGAAGTCGCGGCCTGCCCAGTCAGCAGGGGCGAAGTTGCGATCGCGAGTGACGCCGGGTCGGTCATCGACGATCGCGACACGGCTCCCGATCACGCGGTTGAAGAAGGTCGATTTGCCGACGTTCGGGCGTCCAACCACTGCTACGACAGGTGTACGTTCGCTCACACGGCCCCCGGCGTCAGAGCCTCCGTAATCTCGTACCCGCGCAGCACGCGCGCCCCACCCACCCGTTGCTCGAAGTCCGAGAACAGGACGTTGTCGATGAACGTGTCATCCGCGTTCAACGCCTCGGCCGGAAGTACGATCACGTCTTCGTCGCGGCACACACCCAGGGCACTCAGGATGTCCTCTCCCCCCAGCAGCCCGGCGATCGTGACGGTCTCGCCGAAGTAACGATTCGTGGCCTGCACGACCTCTACCTCAGCCCCTGTCGAGGCGGCGAGTTGAGGAGCGAGATCTCGAATGAACGGCGCCATCGAGCCACCCGTGACGAGCCTGATCCTGGCACCGTCATAGCGAGGAAGGGCCGCCACACCCTCATCGAATCCCTCGACGAAACGTCGCACGGCCCCGACCCCGTTCTCATACAAAGCCCCATCGTCGTAGTACGCGGCGATCGGGATTTCTCGACCCGCGATCAGATACATCTCGTCGGCGGCATAGCACCACCCGAGTCCTCGCTCGCTGAGCGCTCGCTCCCGCGCCGCGTCGACACGATCGATCGCAGCAGCGGCTTCCTCGGGTCTGAGGAGCCGCACGGGTCGATCGAGGTTGTAGCGCGTCAGACCCACGGGCACGACAGAGAGCGAACGAATCGCGGGTCCCAGCCCCCACAGTTCCTCGATGGTCCGGTCGAGGTGCACACCGTCGTTCCACTCCGGACAGAGCACGATCTGGGTGTGGACCTCCAGGCCCCCATCGATCAAGGCCCGAAGTTGGTCCATGATCAGCCCGGCCCTCTGGTTCACCAGAAGACGCTCACGAACCTCAGGCTCCGTCGCGTGCACGCTCACATACAGGGGTGAGATACGTTGATCGATGAGCCTTTGGAGTCCCTTCGGCCCGAGATTCGTGAGGGTAACGTAGCTACCGTAGGTGAAGGAGAGACGGAAGTCGTCATCCCTCAGCCAGAGCGTCGGCCGCGCGTCCTTCGGATTTCCGTCGATGAAGCAGAACACGCATTTGTTCGCGCACTCCCGGATGGTGTCCGGCGCCGGCACGATCCCGACGGGCTCGCCGGGTTCACGCTCGATCTCGTACACGGTCGTCTGACCATCCGAGGACAGCGTCTCGAGTTCCAGGTCGGTGTCACTCAGCAGGAATGTCAGATCGATTCCGTCGCGCACGCGCTCGCCATTGATGCGCACGACTCGTGAGCCGATCTCGAGCGAAAGCTCTTCGGCGATACTGCCGGACTCGATTTCGGCGATGCGGACCACAGGACGTCGTCTGTGTCGGGCCGCCAGCGACGGCGGGTGGCGATTCGATCCGCCCGGATCAGGCAGCGTATCGGAAGCCTGAAAAGCTAACCGTGGCGCCGGTTAGCAACAATTTACCGCCCCTGCCTGCGTGAGGCCCAATGGATACCGTCCGCCTTGACCTGTGGAAGCCAACCGCACCAGCTTCGAGTATAGGACGTCGGGTAGGGAACTCGTCTGATCGGGGGTCGTATGCGCTGGGAGCGGTCCGGGCAGGTGTGAGGATGATGAACAGACAATCGATTGGGTTTGTCGGGGCACTACTGCTCTTTGCCACGGCGTGCGAACAGGCGGAACAGGTTCAGGACCGATTCCGTGATTTGACGCCGTACGAGGTGTATCAGGAAGGGCTGTCCAACGCTGGTCTTAGCGAGACAGCACTCGGCCGGGACTGGCT
>JAKMDG010000552.1 GCA_022428035.1 Longimicrobiales bacterium | reverse complement strand
ATCCTCGCCTTCAGCGCGACGGAAGCCGGTCCCGCCGGGGCGGAGCCGGCCCCCGCGGCCGCTGAGGCCATCCCTGAGTCTGCCGGACCCGCTCCTGCAGCTGCGCCCGCGGCACCGGTAGCTGCGCCTGCGCCAGCCGCCGCGGTGGCAGCCGACGGTCCTCAGAGCGCCGAAGATCGTCTGCGAACCCGGTCTACGCCGGTCGTGCGCAAGATCGCCGAGGAGCACGGGGTCGACATCCAGGCTGTAACTGGTACGGGTCACGCCGGACGCGTGACGAAACAGGATATTCTCGACTTCATCGAGCACGGAGGGGCAGCCGCTGCTCCACCCGTGCCGGCTGCGGCACCTGCCGCTGCGCCGGCTCCCGCCGTCGCGCCGGCGCCGAGTTCGGCACCGTCCGACCTTTGGACGCAGTTTTACCGCGAGGTTCAGCATCCGGAGTTCCCGGTGCGTGCGGCCGACACGGTCGAGCCGATGGACAAGATCCGTCGCCTGACGGCTGAGCACATGGTGATCGCCAAGCGTGTGGCGCCCCATGTCCACTCGTTCATCGAGGTCGATTTCTCGTCCATCGACGTCGTACGGGCAGGGAGCAAGGAGCGTTGGGCTGCTCAGGGTGCGCGGGTGAGCTACACGGCCTTCGTCGCGTGGGCGGTCTCTCGCGTGCTCCGTGAGTTTCCCACAGTGAACGCTACGATCTCCGGAAATAACCTCGTCTATCGGGGGAACGTGAGCCTCGGCATGGCGGTCGATCTCAATCCCGGTCTGATCGTCCCCGTCGTGCGCGATGCCGATCACCTCGGACTTGTGGGAATCGGCAACAAGATCGTCGACCTGGCGACACGTGCGCGCGATCGGAAGCTGATGCCGGATGAGATTCAGGGTGCGACGTTCACCATCACGAACCCCGGCGTACTTGGCACGCTCGTGGGTCTGCCGGTGATCCCGAAGGGAACGTCTGCCATTCTGGGTCTCGGGGCGATCGAGAAGCGGGTCGTTGTGGTGACGGATCCGAATACCGGTTCGGACTCGATGGCAATCCGCAAGCGTTGTCTTTTCTCTCTCGGTTACGATCACCGGATCGTGGACGGAGCCGATGCAGCTCGCTTCCTGGCACGCCTCAAGGAAACGCTGGAGCATTTCCCTAACGACGCGTGACCGGTCGCCGTCTTCGAAACGTCTCGGCCCCCGGAGCCTTGTTGCTCTCGGGGGCCTTGATGTACCCATGAGCGAGATTCGGGCACTGGAGGTCCTACGGGCCGGTCGGGTGCCCTACGCGGAAGGCCTGGAACTCCAGGACGATCTGGTTCAGCGGCGCAGATCGGGGGAGATCCACGACACGCTCGTGCTTCTCGAGCATCCACACGTGATCACGATGGGATCGAGCACCGACGTCTCGAATGTCCTGGTCGACGAGACAGAGCGTGCCCGGCTGGGGATTGAGCTGCATATAGCTGGGCGGGGCGGGGATGTGACCTATCACGGTCCCGGCCAGCTGGTCGCGTATCCGATTCTGGATCTGAAGCCTGACCGCAAAGACCTGCACCGTTACCTCCGGGATCTCGAGACCGTACTCATCAGGCTGGCTGCGGAGTACGGGATCGAATCGGAGCGGGACGACGCGGGCACGGGCGTGTGGACCGAGACAGGGAAGCTGGCGGCGATCGGCATCCGGGTCTCGTCAGGCTGGATCACCTCACACGGGATCGCCTTGAACGTCGATGCCGATCTCAGCTACTTCGGCACCATCGTTCCGTGTGGTATTTCGCACCGCGACGTGACTTCCCTGGCGCGGGAACTGGATCGCCCTCTCTCTGTGTCTGAGGTCGGCGAAACCTTCATTGGGCACTTCTGCGACGTCTTCGAGCGCCGCATTCAGGAGGCCTAGGCGACGGTCTCGCCTGCCTCAGGAGCTGTAGCGCTCTGACGGGGCCTGGAACTCCATGTAGTCGAGAAATTCTCCCTTCTCCCGGCGCTCGTCGAGCCATTCGCCGAAGCCCGAGAGGGCCAGACCATCCGAGCTTGTCTGCTCCGCAGCCGCTCGCGTTGCCAGAAAGTCGACGTATTCGTTTTCTGGATGACCGTCATGGCCCCGAACCCAACGAGCGGTCACATCGTGGCGCTCGACGAGGGCGTCGACTCGTTTCCACAGTTCGAGATTTAGGATTTGCCCGGACTTCCTCTTCCAACCGGCGCGCTTCCAGCCGTGCCGCCATTCATTGATCCCCTTGACCAG
>JAKMDG010000304.1 GCA_022428035.1 Longimicrobiales bacterium | reverse complement strand
CTTGTGGGGAGCAGCCGGGATCCTGGGGTCCCTGAGCGTCATTCCTGCCCTGCCGTTTGTCCCTTTCGCCCTCCTCTCTGCGTCGTGCGCAGGCCTGGCACTCGTCGCAGCGCGCGATGAGATCGCCAGCATGGCGGGCTCGTCCTCCGCTGCGGGCGCTGCCGTGGTTGGCCAGCGCGCCGCACCATCGACGGGACAAGGCATGGGTGGTCGAACGGAGGTGACACCGCAGGCACCCACCCCGGCGGGCTTCGAGGAAGATCCGTTGGATGATCTACTTCTCCTTGACCCCGTAGAGCTAGAGGTCGGCTTCGGACTCATCCCGCTGATCGATGAGTCTCAGGGCGGTGACCTTCTGAGTCGGGTGGGTGTGCTTCGCCGCAAAGCTGCGCAGGAGCTCGGGCTTCTCGTCCCCCCAATTCGGATCCGTGACGATGTCACGCTCGGTTCGGGTGAGTACGTGATCCGTCTGCGGGGATCCGAAATCGCCCGTGGTGAGATCATGATGCGTAGCCTCCTCGCCATCGATACGGGGTCTGTCCTTGAGTCGGTCGAGGGCATCGCGACGACGGACCCGAGTTTCGGTCTCCCCGCTCGATGGATTGCACGAAAGGACAAGCTCGAGTCGGAAGCTCGTGGCTGGACCGTGGTGGAGCCCGGAGCAGTTCTCGCCACGCACCTCATGGAGACGCTCAAGGAGAATGGAGCCGATCTGATCGGTCGTCAGGAAGTCCAGGTCATGCTGGATCGACTGAAGGAGACGCATCCCGCTCTCATCGAAGAGGTCGTCCCGGCGAGGGTATCGCTCGGATTGATTCACAGGATTCTTCAGCGTTTGCTTCGGGAGCGGGTCCCGATTCGGGACCTCGTGACGATTCTGGAGTCGCTCGCCGATTACGCGGAGACTTCGAAAGATCCGGAAGTCCTGACGGAGTACGTGCGACGCAGCCTTGCCAAGACGATCGCAGAGCCGTTCCTCGACGCGCGCGGCTCCATCAGGGGGATTACGGTGGGTCCGAAGCTCGAAGTGGCTCTCATGGGCTTGTTCAGCCCACGTGGATCCACGATCGACACGATCGCACCCGAACGCCTTTCGATGGTCATCCAGGAACTGGATCGACTGACGCAGGGCTCCGCCCCGGGGCGTGTACCCCTGATCACTCCACCCTCGTTGAGGGTGGGTATACGGAAGCTTCTTGAGCCTGTCCTACCCAACGTTCCGGTGATCTCTCTGTCGGAGCTTCCATCGCAGGCAGGATTCGAGCCTTTAGGCATCTGGGAGTTAAACAATGCGGACTAAGACCATCTCTGGCGTGAATGTACCGGCTGCCCTCCGAGAGGTCGGCCGCCTTATGGGTGATGACGCCCTGGTTCTGCGCACGCACCACACGGGCGCGGGCGCAGATATCGTCGTGACGACGTCGGACGAGGTGTTTCGATTTGGGTCTCTGCTCAGGAATTCCGTCCCCCGGCGAAAGTCCGGACGACGCCCGAGGGTCATTGCGCTGGTCGGGCCGACGGGCTCCGGCAAGACGACCACACTCGCCAAGCTCGGGCTGTCGGAGCATGCATTCGGCTGGGGCCGAGTAGGGTTGATCTCTCTGGACACGTACAAGATTGGTGCGCTCGAGCAGATCCAGACGTATGCGGATGTAGGTGGAATGCCTCTCGAACTGGTTCGGGACCCGAGCGAGGTACCGGGTGTGTTGAGTCGCTACGCGAACTGTGACACGATCTTGATCGACACGCCGGGGCGCACGCCCCGTGCTACTGCGACGGAACGCAGTTGGCGAGATACGCTCAAGGCTTTCGAGCCGGATGAGACGCATCTCGTCCTGTCTGCGGGTGTTCGGTTGCACGTGGCCGAATCCGCCCGCTCGGACTATTCTGACTTGGCACTGACGCACTCGCTCTTGACGAAGCTGGACGAGATCCCGAATGAGGCAGGTGTTGCCGAGGTCGCGGCCCAACTGGGTCTTCCGGCTAACTGGATTACTGATGGTCAGCTGGTTCCGGATGACCTGCACGAAGCCTCCGATCGCATCATGGCGGCGGCGTTCCGCAGCGGGGTGACGGACAGCAGGCTCGAGCTTTACGGATGACCTCCCAACTCACCGCAATGCGAGACCGACTTGCAGGTCGGCGCCTGGCTCGGCCAGGTCCTGCGCACGTCATTGCATTTGCGTCCGGCCGCGGTGGTGCGGGGGTTTCTCTAGTGGCAGCCACGGCAGCGGTCCGCTCTGCGCAGGCGGGGATGAGGACACTCCTTGTGGATGCCGATTCATGGCTCGACGTACAACGAGTCTGGTTCGGCCTGGATCGGAGCCGGACCTTGTCCGACCTCGCGACCGGGGTCGACCCTGAGGAACTGGTGCAGTCCGTTCACGGCTCTCTGGAGCTGGTGAGTTTCGCGGCGCCGGACCTGTCGCCTCAGGAGGGGCGAGCGCTGGCTCGTCGCGCGGTGCCCCTGTTCCAACAGCGAGATGTCGTTGTGGTCGACGCGGGCTCTCGCTTGGAGGCCGTTGAGAGCGCACTGGATCTGTCGGTGGGATCGATCGTAGCGGTGTCTGGCGCTGACGCGATTGGTCTGGCAGCGACCCATGCCTTGTTGAAGGCGGTTCAGGCGCGGGCGGAATTCATGCCGTCAGTGCTCTTCAACCGTGCAGAGCCTCAATCCGTGGCCAAAGCCGAGGATGTGCTCCGTGAGGGCGTGCGCAGATTCCTCGATGCGGAGGTGGGTGTCGTCGGGACCCTGGCTTCGGATCCTCATCTCG
>JAKMDG010000228.1 GCA_022428035.1 Longimicrobiales bacterium | reverse complement strand
GCATTGCACCGGGCGCAATCCTTTTCACTTCGTCAGGCGTCGGGCTGGGCGCGCTCTGGCGGCGCTCACCCGTCCTGGCGGGTGGCCTTCTGCTGCTCCTCATCGCAGGGAGCGTGATCTGGGCACTCAGGAAGCAGAAACCGGCGGCTACGTAGGCGTCAGACAGAGCTACGTCACTCTGCGTATGGGGAGACCCACCCCGTTTCGGCATCGTGTCATCGAACCTCGACGATAGACGACGATACCATGCGAATCCCGAAATCATGCGAACTCACCGTCCCGATCGGGGGCGGATATGCCATCCGGCTGCTCGAACGGCCCGGACGCTTCTGCACCCCGGCTCAGTGCGCTGACCTGACGAGCGTGCTGCGCTCCGTCGCGGATCGGTGTGTCCCGTCGGGCGGTCTGCGATACGGCGTTCTCTCGGGCTCGCAGGAACGGCTGTCCACCGCGCTGATCGCGCTCACGCTGGATCCAGAGGACAACGTCGTGGGCTTCAGTGCGACGATGACCTTCGACATGCAGGCAGGGGGGAGGAGTCTGACGGTCGTGCACGCCGGACTGTGCCTGATCGATCCCTCAGAGCGCCGTAGCGGTCTTTGCGGGCTGCTCACGGCCCTTCCCGCCGTCATGGCCGTGGTTCGAAACGGCCTGAGGTCGGTCTGGTTCACGAACGTCACACAGGTTCCCGCAGTCGCTGGCGTATTCATCAATGCGGCGAAAAACGTCTGGCCGGCTCCTGATTGCTCCAGCGAGCCTCCGTCGGTGCACCGGGTGATCGCGACGACCCTCTTCGAACGACATCGCGCCGTGTTCGGTGTGGGGGACGAGGCGATCTTCGACGGGGACCGTTTCGTCATCGCCAACGCCTACACCGGGGGGTCGGACGAGCTCAAGAAGCGCCTCGAGGAGTGCCCGGATCACCGCGACCTCCGGCACACAGCCTGGTGTCGTGAGTTGCTCGACTATGGCCGGGGTGATGATGTCATCCAGGTCGGATACCTGTCCGCTGCGCACTGCCTGTGGCTGGTCCTTCGCTTCGGTCGAGGACTCGCACGCCGCGTCATTCGAGGACGGCTCCGTGCTCCTCTGATCCCGGCGAGGGGAGTGGTCCGATGACCTACGCATACGCGGAGCATACGAGCAGGAACGCCGGATTCCTCGCGACCGAAGAGCAGGATCGACTGCGCAACGCTTCCGTCTTCGTCTGCGGGGTGGGGGGCATGGGTGGAGCGGCAGTGGAATGCCTGGCCCGTATTGGCGTGGGGCGGCTCGTGATCGCCGACATGGACTGCTTCGAGGTCTCGAATCTCAATCGGCAGGCGTTCGCGTGGACTGACACAGTCGGTCGCGAGAAGACTGCCGTCGTCGCCTAGGTTCTTTCTAGGATCAACCCTGAACTGCGGGTTGAAACGCGCGGCGCTGATTGGCTGGCCGACCTACCAAAGATCCTCTCGGACTGCCGAGTCATCGTGAACGGTATGGATGACCTCCGTGCCGGTATCGCCCTGTACCGTCAGGCACGGATCCAGGGTGCTACGGTCGTCGACGCCTACACGTCACCGTGTCCATCGGTGACCGTGGTGCGACCCGAGGACCCTCGACCGGAGGAGCGCCTCGACTGGCCGACCGTCGGCGTGCGTCTGGACGCGATCACTCCGGATATGCTTCGGGATGCCTTCTCCCTCGAGGTGTCACACGTCATGCAGAGCTCGAGGTCGCTCGATCGCATGGACCCCGAGATCGTCGCGGACATCCTCGCTGGACGGCGCGCGAGGAGCTCCTACGCACCCATCGTCACGGTCGCGGGCAACCTGATGGCGTTCGAGGCCGTCAACGCAGTACTCGAACATCCTTCCACCGTCGGTCCTGAAGGGTACTTCTTCGATCCCTGGGCGGCTCGGGTCGAGTCGGGGAGGCAACCATGAGCGGGTATCAGGTGCTCGAGCGAGACTTCTCGTCGTTCTTCGACGTTCCGTTCGCCCAGTATGGGGAGGGACAGCGCTACGTCTCGCCTCTGCGATCTGGTCTCGCCGTCCTGCTCGACGGTGATCGGAATCCATCGTTCCGGGGCAGGGACAGGGTGACCTTCTTCACCGTGGTTCGGGACGGCGTCCCGATGGGTCGCATCTCGGCTCAGATCCACGACGCAGCGAACGAGCGATGGGATGCGCACTCCGGGTCTTTTGGCTTCTACGATTGCGCGGATGACCCCGTCGTGTCTCGCCTTCTGATTCTGGCCGCCTCGACCTGGCTCAGCGAGCGAGGCTGCGACGACATGGTCGGGAACTTCAACCTGACCGCGATGCAGGAGATCGGTGTCGTCACGGAAGGACACGATCGTGCACCGTTTCTGGCTCAGGTCCACAACCCCTCGTGGACCGCCGCGCTCCTCGAGCGTTCGGGCCTGGAACCCACCTTCCCCATGACGTCGTGGCGACTCCCACTCCGCCACGTCGACCCAGCGAGTCTGCGAGGACCCAGACAGGAGCAACTCGCGGGCGAACCGACGTTCTCCGTGACCCCGGTGACGCGTGGGAATTTTCGGCGGTCGATGGCCGCCACCCACGAACTGCTGAACGCGTCCTTCGACGACAATCCGTTCTTCGTGCCGCTCGACCGGTCGGAGTTCGAGCTCCAGGCGTCTCAGATGCTCTGGATTCTCGACCCTCGCATCTCGTTCATCGTGCACCTGAACGGAGCACCGGCAGGTGTGATCGCGTGTCTGCCGGACGTGAACCCACTCCTTCGTCGTACCCGGTCACGACTCAGCTTCTCGACACCGTGGCACTACGCGCGCTTTCGGGCGCGCCGTCGGCGGGCCACGCTGGTGTTCGGTGGCGTCCGGCCCGAGCTGCAGAACCGCGGTATGGCGGGATTGCTCCTGGAGCATGCGATTCGTGGCCTCCAGGGCGCCGGGTACGACGAGCTCGGGATCACCTGGATCTCGGATTCGAATCACCCGAGTCTTCGGCAGATGGAAAAGCTGGGCGCCGAGCGTCTTCACCGACTCGCCCTGTACAGGAGGTCCCTGTCATGAGCCCCATCCTGTACCGGTCCGCCCGGCCGGTCATCATCGCGGTTCTCATCGGAGCGTCGGCGTGCAGTCTTCCGGGCCGCTTCATGCGCGGATATGCGACGGCTGAGGCGTCGGGGACGGATGTGCTCGACCGGGGCGGCATCATGGAAGAGGCGACGGAACCGCACCGCGGTCAGGTCCGCTTCGTATTCGACGATTTCGGGAGCCTGACGACCGACGAACTCGAGTCCTATGCGATTCCATGGAAG
>JAKMDG010000220.1 GCA_022428035.1 Longimicrobiales bacterium | reverse complement strand
GGTAGAAGGCGTGCTTGACCGATTAGAGGTCGGAGAGTCCCTCGAACCTCCGCCAGCCTCGTGGCGGCGTTGGGTGAAGAAGCAGTTCCACGGGGTGGCGCGTGATATGACGCGCATCGAAGAAGACTTGAGATGAAGATCACTACACGGAGGAAGCGTTGAACATCAGCAAGGTCGGGGTCGTCGGCTGTGGACTCATGGGCAGCGGGATCGCCGAGATCGCCGCAAAAAGCGGCTTCGAGGTAAAGGTTCGGGAGGTCAATGACGACTTCCTCGAGGCCGGTAAGAAGAGAATCCGGAAATCGATGGATCGGGCTGTGGACAAGGAGAAGCTCACGGCTGAGGATCGCGATGCAGCGTGGGAGCGTCTGACGTTCACCACCGCCGTGTCAGATCTCGGTGACTGCGACCTCGTCATCGAGGCCATCGTCGAGGATCTCGAGATGAAGAATGAGCTGTTTGGCGAACTCGATGATCTCTGCGGCGAGAGTACGATCTTCGCGTCGAATACGAGTTCTCTGACCATCACGGACATGGCAGCGCATGCGCGGGCCGATCGCTTTGTCGGTCTCCATTTCTTCAACCCGGTCCCGGTCATGAAGCTGGTCGAGGTCGTGCGTACGATCGCGACAAGCGACGAGACCTATGACCGTGCGTTCGAGTTCTCGAAGGCTCTGGGCAAGGTGCCGATTGCGGCGAAGGACAACTCGGGCTTCGTCGTGAACCTGCTCCTGGTGCCCTATATGCTCGACGCGATTCGTCAGCTAGAGCGGGGCGTCGCAAGCATTGCGGACATCGATACGGGCATGGCGCTCGGATGTGGCTACCCGATGGGGCCGTTCACACTCTGTGACTTCGTCGGTATCGATACGCTCTACAAGATCTCCGAGATCATGTTCGAAGAGTATCGTGAGGAGCGGTATGCTCCGCCGCCGCTGCTCAAACGTATTGTCGCGATGGGGCGGTACGGCCGGAAGGCCGGTCAGGGCTTCTACGACGGGAGTGGCGAAAAGCCAGTTCCTCTGCCGGTCTGACAAATGGACGCCTCCCCTGAGGGGGAGGCGTCCTCTGTCGTCTGGGGCCCCAGACGACGGCCAGCCGTCAGGCGGTCGATGTTCCGGTCCACTCCGCTCGGAGGCGTATCCTCCGGGATACAAAAAAGGCGGCCCCCGCTCAGGGGACCGCCTTGGATGTCCAATGTGCCAGGACCCTAGGGGCGCTTCCGGCGCTGGCGTCGACGCTCGCGCCGAATCGCTGCCTCACGTTTCCGCTTGCGCTGAGCGCTCGGCTTTTCGTAATAGCGGCGCTTACGCAGCTCCGAATAGAGACCCGAGCGCTGCACCTTGCGCTTGAAGCGGCGCAGAGCGCGATCGAGGCTTTCGTTGTCCTGTACGACGACTTCCAAGACGATCACTTCCTTTGGTATATCACTGCTTTCGAGCGTAAGAAGCTAAATACGCCCACTGAAGTGAGCAACAGCGTCAGGGGAGCCGGCCTTCTCGGTGCAACGTGTGGGCGTACAGGCGATACGCCTCGGGGTGACTCAGGAAGTCCCTGGCCCATGCCTCGAAATCGGGGAGGGGCAGCAGCGCCTCGATGTGATCGACCACGATACGGGCAAACTGAACCCTGTCCTTGGCACGGAAGTCGATCCGTTCGCCTTCGAGAATGAGATCAATCGCATGCCCGAAGTCTTCAGGATCGATCAGCGAGACGAGGTGGCAGACCTGATCAATACGGTATGATTCGTAGAGAGACCGCAGGCGCTCGAGCTGGTCTCTTGAGACATCGAGATCGCCGTCGGTCCATTCACCGGCGATCTCCCGGGAGTTCGCGTTCAGAAGTGTTCGGAACTGCCCTCTCAAGTGCGTCGGACCGTGATCCGCGCGCCCGTTCGTGTGAAGAGCGGAGTCCAGGAGCCCCTGAAGCAGCGGTCGCCCCAGGCTGCGCGCCTTCTCGTGAATCTCGGCCTCGGAAGCTTCGACGAAGATGTTGGCCGTGCGTACCTCATCCGAACGGTGCTCGGAGTAGCTCGGACGGAAAGAGAAGAAGCCGTGCCACGTCACGTCCGTCACCTGGAATGTGACGAGGAAGCAGGCCCAGGAATCCGCTCCGTGCCCGAGAAAACCGACGGATCGTCGTCGCTCGGACAGCGTGGTGGTCAGGGGGCGAGAAGAGGCCTTCACATCACCGTGGGTGGGTGACAAACGGTGCATGGTCGAAGGAATGATGCCCGAGTGCCGGGGGCGGTGCAACCACCCTGTTTCCGCCGCAGTATTTTCCTTGCAGTCGCCGTAAACAGATTGTTATTCTGAGAATCCGACTCTTGTTTCAGGCAGCAATGAAATCGTCGGATCAGAATGGAAATCGAGCGTCCTTGGCTGAGTGGTCGGGGCGCTTTCTCTGACAATACGCACCTCGCCAAGCTCCGGAGGAGCAGCGATGCAGCTTGATTCGACAGCGACTGAAACGCGCCCGGAGGCGATGGGCGATGTCCCGGGTATTTGCGAGCTTCCGCTCACACGGGCGGTGGTTCAATACCGTGACCTCCACGAGATGGATGCCGCTGGAGGGCGGATTGAAGACATCGGTCTGGCTCTGGTCGTGGAAGGCAAGTTTGCCTCGACGGCTGAGGTGGTGGACCTGGGAAGCGGTAGCGTGAAGGTGCTGGATCTGAGCACCGAGCTCGTAGTCCTGGACTGGGTGTATGACCCGACCATCGAGCACGTCGCCGAGTTGATTACCGCGTCTGCTGCCAACCGGCAGTCCGAGGAGCTGCAGTCGTACACTCGCAAGCTGGGATTGCGTGTCCTCGAGCGAATCGGATTCGGGCCACTCTCCCGCCCCACCTTTCTACGGGTTGGGTTTCGCGATATCTGTCGGGATCTGGATCTGCACGAGGGAACATCCATCCGTTTTGTGCTGGGTCCGGGCCGCCTGACGCGCGCTCACCTCGACTATGATGCCTGTGCGCTCGTGTTCAGGACCGCGTTCGATGAGCCGGATGGCCAGCTCGAGCATGCGCTCAGCGTCGCGTTCCCCGAGGCCGAGCTGCATCGCGAGGACCCGTCCTCGCCGACGGAGGCCGTGTCGTACCATGTGAGACTGCCGGTACCGACGAGTTTGATTGAGGCCAGGCAGGTACTGGGACGTATGCGTCGTGGCCTGGTGGCACTCATGGCCCGTTTCGAGGCCGATCGCTACGCATCGGTCGAGACTCTGATGGACACCTTCGGTGTGAGAGAGACCCTGGCCAGCCTCCAGATCTACGAACCGAGCGTGAGGATCGTCCGCGTACCTCCGCCGATCGCCGGATCGCACGTCGTCCATTGATCGCTCCGCATATCGAGGTACTTGGGACGGACTCCGACCACTGGCGGCGTGAGTATGCGGAATACCGCCTGAGACAGGGCCGCGAGCTCGTGTTTCTGCTGCCTCCTGGCGCGGTTCGTCCACTCCTGCGGAGGATGCACCGGCAGGCCTGCCCGGCCGACCGCCTCGGGGACGACCCCCTCACTGCTCTCGCTGACTACTGTGCGAGCCTTCTTCCTCTGCCGCCGCTCGATGTGTGGCTGGAGGACGTTCAGCGGCACCCGGAGGAATATCTGGAGTCTCTGGATGGGCCCGGCGGTGCGCCGACCGTGTCGGCGCCAGCCACCTTGGACGCTCGGCGCTTCGAACGTGCCGGGACCGAGTGGGTCGCACGTCTTCGTGCGTTCCGGGATCAGGATGCGTGGCGTGGGTTCATCTCCTTCCACGCTCGGGACGGCGCTCCCGTGCAGCGAACCTCTCTCGTCTTCCGTGAGGAAGGCCCACGGGAGGTTCGAGAGCGCTTCCTTACCTTCGAATCGGCGGCTTTGGAGTCGTTCCTTCGCTCCGCGATGTCCTGACGATTTATTGCAAATAATTTGTCAGTGAGTGTCGCGTAACACTTACCGCTCAGACCTCTCAAACCCAGTGCGGTACTTGAACTTCCGCTTCACAGCGGCTGACGCGCTTAAGCTGCGTTCTATTTGAGGAACAGTTGGTTTTGGATTTTTGGGGAATTTTTAAGTCATTGCAGCGCAATGACTTACGAATGTGCTAAATCTTCACAAATCGCTCGGGCGAGGGGTTGCGCCCTCTCTTGGGGCCATTTAGCATTGGATGACTCAAGGTTGCTAGCTCCTCCCGCCGCCCTCGCCGAAGTATTCTCACGGTGAGCCTCGGCACCCCGGGAAAGTGTAACTTTTCCACAATCAATGGTGGGTGAGGTTTGTCTATGTGGGAGACGCGGTCCGTTCAACTTTCCGTCCAACTTCCGAGCGACATCGCGGATCAGGCGGAAGAGATTCAGGCCTCCGATCCGGAGTTTCTGAGTCGAGTCATTCTGTACGGAATGACGCGGCGGTCCATCTACCGTCATCTTCGCGAAGCTGAAGGCGATGTGTCCGACCACGACCTCGGTGCGGTAGCAGCGCAACCGTAGAGATCTTCAAAAGCCTTGCTTTAGCAGGCCCCTCGGACCAAACCTAGGATCGGATCGAAGCTCCGTTCGACCGGTCTCACCAAGGTCGAGGGGCTTGTTCACGTCCGGTGGAGGCATCGCGGTGGACGGAGCCAAGGGCTCGGACGGGCCACTCCACATTCTGCGCGCGAAGTACCACGACTACTGCTCTGCACAGGTCGCGGATCTGCTCGTGTATATGAGCCCCGACGAGATCTACCTTCTGGCTCATCGGGCGCGGCGCGAAGAGGGTGGCGGCACCGACGTCTCGTATGCTGAGATGGTCCGCATCGCCACCGAGTGGCTCAGCCGACGCGTCGCCCTGCCTCCGTTTGAGGTCTGGGTCGAGGATTACCGCAAGAATCCACAGCGCTATGAGGAGTACCTCATGGGGC
>JAKMDG010000216.1 GCA_022428035.1 Longimicrobiales bacterium | reverse complement strand
ACCCTGAGGGGCCGTGAACCCACCCCCGGCCATCAGACGCGGCTGAGCTTCGGCGGCCGCTGGAAGCAGAACGAGCAGACTGGCGATCAGAAGAGACCGTCGCATGACAATCCTCAGTGTCGGAAATTAATGTCCGTTGATACCGGGTGATCCCGACTGGGGTCCCGCCGAGTCAAAACGTCCAGTTGAAGCCGAACGTCGAAGCAGAGTAATCACAGTCGCCGGACCCGGTGGCCGAAGCCGTGAGGCCGGCAGTCGAGTAGCTGTACGACACGGAGAGTTCCCTGCCTGACCGGAGACGGTAGCCTACACGCCCATTTCCCCGCAGGGAAGCCGCGCGCTCCCCGTCACTGCCGATCTGCTGTACCCCAGGCGCCGCTTCGCCGAGGAAGCTCCAAGGAGCCGGTCGGTACAACCAGTATCCTGTCACTTCCGCGACGCCGTAGAAGTCCGGGTCGAAATACCCATCGCTGAGGTTCTTCTCGAAAGAGAAGCCGCGGACACTCACTCCCAGGGAGTAGAAGCGACCGATACGGCGGGACGCGCCCAAGTAGCCTGACCGGCGACCATTCGCCTGCGTGCCGTCGTACCGCCCCTGACCCAACGCCCCATCTACTCGCCAGAAGGGTGCGGGATTCCATCGAAGGGAGAGCACGACATCGGTCGTGCGTACTCCACGCTCGGCGAGCGAGGCCGTCTCATCGAGGCCGTATGACGAGAGATTCACCGAGGCTACGACGGCGTATCGCTCGGGGCTACGCATGCCGGCTTGGACTGCCAGAAACGAAGGGTCTCCCACCCCGTCGGTCACGCTACCACCAACCCCCGCGTTCAGCTGCCACCCGGGCCGGACCTGAAGATCGGCGTCGACCATGCCACCGAATGCTCTTTTCTTGAGCCGATCGACCGCAAAGACCTGCTCCAGAGTCCGTTGATACCCCGACCCCCGCACCTGGAGGGTCGACGTCACGTAGACGGAAGCCGTAGCCGAGGTCGTCAGCATCCGGTTCCCGTCCGAGTCGCGCGCCCAGGTAAAGGTCGGGCGAGCGCGAGGAGCGACGGAGCGCTGTGCGGACCGGAGTTGATCCCTGATCTCGAGGTTTGCCGGCGCGAGTCCTGCCGCCACCTCGAAGGCGTCCAGCGCCTCCCCGGTACGGGCTTGCAACTGATACGCCTGCCCGAGGCTCGCCCACGCCTCGCCGTTGCCGCTGTCAACCTGAATCGCACGCAGCGCAGCGCGCTCGCTGTCCACGAGCTGTCCTGCCCACCCGAAGATCTTCGATCTGCCTGCCAGAGCCCGCATTTCCTCCGGCGAGCGCAAGAGCACCTCATCGTATTGATCCACGGCACCGGCGTAGTCACCCGCGAACCCCAGCGCCCGTGCGAGGCCGAGACGAACGTCGATGTCGTCCGGATTTTCCTCGACCAGCGCCTGGAATGTTGAGAGGGACTGATCGTATTGGGTGGCCCTGGCGAGCGCCTGAATCCTCTGTTGCTGACCGGCACGGTACCCGGGCGCGATCGAGATCAACTCCCCGCAGGCTTCCCCCGCTTCATCCACCTGACCTGACCATGACTGGAAGAGTGAGAGCGCTGCGCGGGCCTCGGCGTGATCCGGCTGGACCTCCAGAATCCGCTCCACTTGATCCACCGCGAGCGGCGTGTCCCCGGACCACGCGTACACGCGCGCTCGCGCCAGTCGGCCCTCGACGTTGTTCGGCTCGAGATCGACGAGAAGATCGAGGAGTTGCAGCGCAGCCACGTAGCGTTCACTCCAGGCGTGGATGAGACCTGCGCGCAGAAGAGCGACCGAATCCGTCGCGCCGGTCTCCAGCCGAGCGGAGTACAGCTCGAAGGCGAGTTCGGTGTTCCCGTCCATACATGCCTGATCCGCGGCATCCGGCGCGCGGCGGGTCGCTACGGAAGCCCCCGCCAGTCGCTCCAGGTACGCCAGCGCGGTCGGGTGATCCGGTTCGATCATCACGACACGCTCGAAGTTGGTGCGCACTCCTTCGAGATTCCCCTCCCTCCAGTTGGCAAGACCCAGTCCCACCAGGGCATCGACATTGTTCGGCTCGGATCACACGACCGTCTGCATCAATGACAAGGCCCCGGCCGTATCTCCCCCGCGGAGTGCGACGTAGCCCATGCCGGTTCTCGCATATTGATCGTTGGCGCACCGCCCGACTGCCGCCTCGAACCGAGCGCGCGCCTCCCTGATGTCGCCTGCCTGGTAAGCCGCCCAGCCGGCTGTGGCGTCCGGGCCGGATGCGCTCGGACACGGATCCTGCCCGGAGACTCCTTCGGGGACCCCGAGGGCGGACAAGCCGACCACGGTCCCAAGTATCGAACGGAGGAGAGGGCTGGAGATCCCGTTCCTTCGGCGAACTCGATTCATTCCGTGTCCGCGTAGGGTTCCGATGCAGCGCCCGGAGGGAGCGCAACACAGGGCCAATTCTGACCCCGGCGCGATCGGGGTTAAGGAGTTCGACGGTGAGTCAGACCACTCGCACGGTATCATCGACCTGCTCCGACCATCCCTGGAGACCCCCACGCATGCTACGTACCTCTCGATGCCCCGCGTCGAGGAGGCGCCGTGCGCCGGTCCTCGAACGTTGACCCGACCGGCAGTACACGACGACGGGATGATCCGTGGGGACCTCGGAGATCCGATCACCAAGCTCGCCAAGCGGGATCAGACGAGCTCCGTGGTCACTCAGGTTGCTCACGGCCCACTCCCACGGCTCACGTACGTCGAGAAGGAACGGTGGGCTCTCTTCGCCCAGGAGGACCTCTACCGTATTCGGCGCGACTTCTTCGACCGAGTCGGCCAGGGCTGCCTCGTAGTCGGACGGCGTTGCAGCCGCGCCGGGATCCGGCTTTACGCCACAGAACACCTCATAGTCGATCAGCTCCGTCTGCGAGGTGTCGTCACCACACACGGGACACGAGGCGTTCCGGCGAAGCGCGACCTCTCGCCAGGACATGTCGAGGGCGTCGAAGATCATGAGCCGGCCGGCGAGGCTTTTCCCCGCACCGAGCAACAGCTTGATCGTCTCCATCGCCTGCATGGTTCCGATGATCCCGGGCAGTGCGCCGAGTACACCACCTTCGGCACAATTGGGCACCATCCCCGGTGGCGGCGGTTCACGGAAGAGACACCGGTAGCACGGTCCATCCTCCGTCGCGAAGACCGAAACCTGACCCTCCCAGCGGAAGACGGATCCATAGACGTTCGGGGTCCCCAGCAGGACGCATGCGTCGTTGACCAGGTATCGAGTCGGGAAGTTGTCGGTGCCGTCCACCACGACGTCATACCCATCCAGGATCTCGAGCGCATTCGCCGACGTGAGTCGCGTATGGTGTGTCTCGACCTCGACGTGGGGGTTCACGTCACGCAGACGATCGAGCGCCGAATCCAGCTTGCTTCGACCGATGTCACCGGTGCCGTGGAGGAGCTGACGCTGGAGATTGCTCTCATCGACAACATCGTCGTCGACCAGACCGATCGTCCCGACGCCCGCCGCTGCGAGGTAGAGGGCCAGCGGTGATCCAAGACCCCCTGCTCCGACACAGAGTACCCGACCACTCTTCAGGCGACGCTGCCCCTCGAGCCCGACATCGGGCAGCGCGATATGGCGTGCGTACCGGTAGAGCTCGTCGCGGCCGAGTTCCGGCAGGGTCATGGCGTGTCACCCTCCGGTGCACCAAGGCGCCCACCCGAAGCCACCAGCTGGAAGGCCTGTGCATCCTCTTGAAGCCGCTCCACCAGCTCCGGGCTTCTCCCGCCGAGAGCGGCCACGTCGGAGAGCTGGAGCGCCATCACGTAGTACTGAAACGGCATCATCGTCGTAGAGCGGTCAGCCCAGATATCACGATCGCGGAGGCCTCGGAACTCATAGATCTCCTCATACAGCGTGAGTGACTTGTCGAGGTCGAACCAGTTGCCGCCGTACTCGGGTGATCCCTGGATCATACCCTCGTTGGGGTCGGTCTCCAGGTTTCGCAACTCGAGCTTGGTGGTCAGACCATGGCGGACACCCCATCGATCCAGACCAAGTTGCGTCATCATGCCGCCACTCGAGGAAAAGTAGATCGGACGTTCGAGCGCGGAATCGTTGATGATGCGAAGTGCGATCTGCTGGCTCCGATCGAGCACCATTCCCGCCGGATATGTGACGGCCAGCTTCGGAAACGCCACCGTGACATCCTCGGGCAGGCGGATCGCCGACACTTGATCGAGCGTCACGGGAAGGATGTTCGTCAGCGGGCCCGTTGGTGTGGCACGTTCTGCGTGCAAGCCCGGGGCGAGCGCGGCGTCGAACGGTCGCTGGGTCCCGGGAAGCGTCAATTCCTGCAGCTGCCGCGGGTACCAGCTGGTAAACAGGTACTGACCCACGATGACCGTGACGTCTCGGCGCACGCCCTCCACTTCCTGGACGTACCAGAGCGGGAACGTGTCGTTATCGCCGTTTGTGAAGAGGACGGCGTACGGTTCGACGCTCATGAGGAGGTCGTAGGCCCAGTCGCGGGCCGCATAGTCCCCTGAGCGACTTGCCCACGACCAGTTGAGGCCGAGCGGTATGAGAGCGATCAGCAGGATCGGTGCGGTTTGGCGATACCGACTGACTCCACCGCCCAGCCCACTCGCGACCGTATGCCAGATCCAGGCCAGACCGAGGCCCGCCAGGCACCCCCAGTACGAGAAGGTCGCGATGTAGAAGTAGTCACGTTCTCGAACTTCTCGTTGCCCCTGGTCAAGCTCGGCATGCAGTGAATAGCCGTGCTTGAAGTTCAGGTACACAACCAGCCCCAGGGTCAGCGTGCCCGCGAGCACCAGCAG
>JAKMDG010000539.1 GCA_022428035.1 Longimicrobiales bacterium | reverse complement strand
AGGGGCAGGACTGGCACTGAGTCCCGTGCGGAGGGGGGGGAGTGGGAGCGCCGGGGGTCATTGCCTCACAGAGCCCCCGACTCCGATACGGCGTCGGGGGCTTGTTCGTTCAGTGACGATCGGATCGGGGATCGAGGGCATCCTGAAGACCGTCTCCCAGGAAGTTCACCGCGAGCACCACGATCAGAATCGCCAGGCCCGGGAAGATCGAGAGCCACGGTTGGGTCGCCATCGTCGCTTGCGCGTCCATCAGCATATTGCCCCACGTCGGGGTAGGCGGCTGCACGCCGAGACCAAGGAAGCTGAGCGACGACTCCAGAATGATCGCGTTGCCGACCGCCAGTGTCGCACCGACAACGATGGGGCCGGCGGCGTTGGGCAGCACGTGTCGAGCGATGATGCGCGCGTTCGTCGCACCCAGGCTGCGAGCGGCCTCAACATACTCCATCGCTCGAATCTTCAGGACCTCGCCCCGCACGACGCGCGCAGTCGTCATCCACGACAGTACGCCGATTGCGCTCGCCATGGAGAGTGCTCCGGCTTGAGTGTACGAGGCCAGCACGATCAGGAGCGGCAGGGTCGGAATCGAGTACACCACGTCGGTGAAGCGCATGAGGGTACCGTCCACCCGGCCACCGTAGTAGCCCGATACCGCGCCCAGCAATGAGCCGAACCCTGTCCCGATTATCGCGGCCAGCAGACCAATCAGAATCGACACACGTCCCCCATACAGGATGCGACTGAACAAGTCGCGGCCCAGGTCGTCCGTGCCCATCACATGCGAGACCGAGGGCGCCTCGCGGATGTTGGTGAGGTCGATCTGGTCGAAGTCGTAGGGTGCGATCAGCGGAGCTGCCAGACAGAGCAGGCCGATCAAGACCACGACGACCGTCGATACCGTCGCCAGGTGATGACGGCGCAGACGCATCCAGATTCGTGAGCTGTTCTCGGTCATGCTTCGTCGAGCCGGACGCGAGGGTCGAGCAGGCCGTACACCACATCAGCCAGCAGATTGAAGATGACAACCATCGTGGATCCGAGCATCAGGATACCCATGAGCAACGGGTAGTCCCGCGAAAACATCGCCTGGACGAACATCCGCCCGATTCCCGGCCACGCGAAGATCGTCTCGGTGATCACCGCGCCGGAGAACAACCCGGCGAGGTTGAGCGCCATGACCGACACGACCGGAATCAGCGCGTTGCGAAGGGCGTGCCCCCAGACGACCACACCCTCGGACAAACCCTTCGCTCGTGCGGTCCGCACGAAGTCGAGTCGCAGGGTATCGAGCATGCTCGAGCGGAGATAGCGGGACCATCCTGCGACGTAACGGAACGACAGCACGAACGCGGGCAGGATCAGGTGCCGGAGGTGGTCCCCCAATGAACTGGCCCCCACCGTCTCGGTCCCCGCGACCGGAAGCCATCCGAGCCAGACGCCGAAGACGAGCTGTAGAATCAGCGCGAACCAGAACACGGGCATCGCGATCCCGACGAAGGACACGCCGGTGCCGAGATGATCGAACCACGAGTACTGCCGAACCGCACTCAGCACGCCAAGCCCGAAGGCCAACACCGCTGCCAGAAGGAATGCGGCCCCCATCAGCTCGAGCGTGGCTGGAAGCCGCTCCGTGATCATCTCGGTAACGGGCCTCGTGGTGGAAAAGCTCACACCGAGATCACCCCGCACGGCCGATATAATCCAGCGTACGTACTGCACCGGAATCGGCTGGTCCACGCCCAGCCGCTCCCGGTAGGCCTCGATGACCTCGGGATCGATAAAGCGGTCTGACTCCAGAAGAGCCGCCTCCGGCCCACCGGGTGCTGCCTGAATGACGGCGAACAGCACAATACTGATCCCAAACAGGAGCGGGATCATCTGCAGCAGCCGCCGGGCGATGTAGCTCATCATGGCGCGGCACTCTAGACCGAATCACCGGCTGTGGCCACCGTAAGCGCATGATTCCAATCATCGATGGCCACAACGACACACTCACCCGCATCCGACATGCGGGGCCAAACGAGCGCCGCGCATTCCTCGACCGGGCGGAGTTCGGTCACCTCGATCTGCCGCGTGCCCGAGAGGGTGGACTGGCAGGCGGGTTCTTCGCGGTCTTCACTTGTACGAGAGGGTGGGAGAAGCGTCTGGAGCCCCTGCTGGACGCCGACGGTCAGCGAGTTCCCGGCGGCTGGTCCGTCCCGCTGCCCAAGCGAGTAGACCGCCGGACGTCGTACCACTTCACGACCTCGGTCATCTCGGACCTGCTCCGTCTCATCGATGCCTCGAACGGGGCGATGACGCTCGTCAGAACCGCGACTGAGCTACAACACGCAATTGATTCAGGGACATTCGCGGTCATCCTGCATATCGAGGGCGCGGAGGCCATCGACACACGTCTCGAGTCCCTCGATGTCCTGCATGCCGCCGGCCTGCGATCCCTTGGGCCGGTCTGGAGTCGGCCGAACGCATTCGGCCACGGCGTTCCGTTCGACTTTCCCCGACACCCGGATACGGGCCCCGGCCTGACGTCTGCAGGCCGACGACTAGTGCGCCGCTGCAATGAACTCCGGATCATGCTCGACGTCTCGCATCTCAACGCCCGCGGGTTCTGGGACGTCGCAGAGCTTTCTGACGCTCCCATTGTCGCGACGCACTCCAATGCTCATGCGCTCAGCGCATCACCTCGTAACTTGACGGATGATCAGCTCGATGCCGTAGCAGCGAGCGGTGGGGTGGTCGGGCTGAATTATGCTGTCGGTTTCCTCCGCGCCGACGGGAAGCCTGATGCCGGCACACCGCTGACCCGAATCGCAGATCACGGTCGCTATATCGCGGACCGAATTGGCGTCGACCACCTCGCGCTCGGCTCCGATTTCGACGGCGCCCTGATCCCTGCCCAGATGACGGACTGCTCGAAGCTTCCACTTCTGGTCGATGCCCTCCGAGCTGCCGGCTTCACTGAAGACGAGCTGCACCGCATCGCGCACAAGAACTGGGTCCGGGTACTCCGTGAGACCTGGGGCGAGTAGGCTGCGGCTCACTCACTGGGTGATCTGCCACTCCCAGAGATTCCAGAAACTCCCGAAGTTGGTCCCGCTCCCCTGATAGTTCTGTACCCGATCACTCACGAGCTCAGGAATCACGTTGTAGTAGATCGGTAGCATACGCGCATCTTCGACGAGCATCGCCTGCGAACGATCGAGCAGTGGCTTTCGGACGTCGAACGCCAGCGAGCGATCCGAGGAACGCATCACCTCGTCGAGCTCCGGGTTGCAGAACCCGGTCATATTATTCGGGCCGCCGCAGCGATAAAGGCCCGTGAAACTCGGGTCCGCCGGCAGGAACCATGCGCTGACGACCGCCTCCCAGTCGAAGCTGCGCCATGCCTGCGTCCAGGACGCGCTCTCGAGCGTGCGAAAATCGACCTCGACGCCCACCGACTTCAGTTGAGCCTGAATGACCTGAGCGATGGCGATCCGGTCTGCGGTCCCTGCGCGGTTCAGCATGGTAAACGAAAACCGCTCGCCGTTCTTCTCCCTGATACCGTCCGGGCCTGGCAGCCATCCCAGCTCTGTCAGCATGGCAGCCGCCCGCTCGGGGTTATATGTCGTCGCGACGACCTCTCCGTTGTGATAGGGACTTGTCGGGTTGATTGGCGTCTCGGCCACGCGCACAGAGCCTTGCATCAGCTGCTCCGCGATGGCCCTCCGGTCAATCGCGTGGAAGAGCGCCCTGCGCACGTCCCGGTCCGAAAAGAGCATCTCGGCCCGCGGAGTGTTCAATGAGACATCGAGATGCATGAACGTGTTGGAGCTGATCAGATGGGTCTCATATCCGTCCAGCGCATCGACCTCGGCGACATGGGTCGGTTCGAGGCGTGCGTAGTGATACTGCCCGGCCTTCATCGCGTTGAGCCGCGTGTTCGAATCCGGGATGAACGACCAGACGATCTCGTCGATCCCCGGGTGTTCACCACCCCGCCAGTAGTCGTCGTTTCGGACGACCCTGATGTACTCACCGGCACGCCACTCGGCGAAGCGGAACGGGCCGGTGCCCACGAGCTCGTCACCCCGGTTGTACGGCGTGTAGTTCACGATCTCTTCGGCGGTCATCTCACCGAGAATATGCTCGGGCAGGATCGCTTCGAAGAGGCCTGCGTAGTACCCGAACGCGGCGCTCCAGGTGAACACGACCGTGTGGTCGTCGGGCATCTCGCATCCGGTAATCCCCATATACCAGTCGCGGTTGTACGTCTGGGAGTTCTGGCTCGTGACGAAGCGCCATGTGAAGCAGACGTCCTGAC
>JAKMDG010000204.1 GCA_022428035.1 Longimicrobiales bacterium | reverse complement strand
TGTTCAATGAGCGCATCGACTTCGGTGTTTTCGTACCCCTCCCACCAGGGTCCCTGCAACCCGGAGTGGATTTTTTCGCGCAGCACGCGATACGTGCTCCACGGGCTCGAATCGAAACCCGCCCCGTTGGCAATCTCCTTTCTCCGGACCATCTGCGAGTACCCCGACCGGTCGTCATGTTCGACGACCTCCAGAGTGATCCCGACGTCGCGGTATTGCTCGACCATCACCTGAGAGAGCGCCGGCATCTCGTCCGGCATCACCTGCGGGATGTCGAACACGAGGGTGAGCCCGTCCGGATAGCCGGCCTCGGCCAGAAGGCGCCGGGCCAGATCCGGATCGTACTGGTAGACCGTGGTCTCGGGGTTGTACCCGAAGTGGCCCGGCGTCAGGTAGCCGCTGAGCGGTCGGGCTGCACCCTGTGTGATCTCCGCTATGATCGCATCGAGATCGAGCGCATGGTTCAGCGCCTGGCGAACGCGGACGTCCGCGGTTGGGCCATCGAAGGCGTTCAGCATGAAGATGATCGCCAGTGCGCTGTTCATTTCGGCTGTGGCCGCACCCCCGTCCGTGGCGATACGATCTCGCCCCTGAACGCCGATCCCGGCGGCGATCGAGGCCTCTCCGGCCAGCACGGCCTCGACGCGCGCTTCAGAATCCACTTCAGCCACCCAGTGGATCTCAGAGTACTCCGGTTGACCTCTCCAATGAGCCTGGTGTGCGACCGTCACGAGTCGGGCGTCTGTGTGTTCCGCGACCCGATACGGGCCACTGCCTACATATGCATCGGGCAACTGGTCGAGCGCGCTCGCGGGGCTGATCGGCATGTCGACGACGAGATCGAGGAGATCGGCCATCGGATCCTCGGTCACGATCCGGACGGTCCGCTCATCGACCTCGGCGATCTGTGCCGTGCCGAGGTAGCTGGCGTAGACACCCTCCGTTCCGAACGCGCCTCCAATGGACGGATCGAGTACCCGACCCATCGTGGCCACCACATCCGAGGCTCGCAGTGTCTCTCCATTATGGAAGGTCACGTCCTGCCGTAGATGGAACGTCCATGAGCGTGCGTCCTCACTCACGTCCCATCGCTCGGCGAGGGCTGGCTGGTAGGTGCCGTCCACATCCCACTCGACGAGCGCATCATAGATCGTCTTGATCATGCTGCGACCGGCGAGTCCATCGCTGACGATATGCGGATCACCGATGGCCACGGAAGATTGAATAACGGTCAGCACACTGGATTCATCGGTCGAGGAAGCAGGCGCGCACGCGCTCGCCAAGAGGCTGGTGAGGATCGCGACGATGCATAGGGATCCCCGAGGGGCGGTCGGTCTGGTCATCACGATCTCGTCGGTTCGAGGTCTCATTAGGTCGCTCCAAATCCGCGCATGGTGGGCCCTGACTCCTCGACCCTGGCGGACGTAAAGGCTCGTTCACCACTCAGCTCATCCCGCATGAGTCGGGTAAAGACACCCCCGAGTGACAGCATCGCGAGCAGATTCGGAATGGCCGTGACGGCGACCGCGATGTTGGCGACAAGCCACATCCGATCGACGTCGGCCACACCGGCCATCGCGACGCCGGGAAGGAAGTAGATCCAGCGGAAATACTTGAACGGAGCCTCTCCCACGAGCGTCACGAAGCTCGTCTCGAAGTAGACGAAGAAGCCGATCTGCGTGGAAAGACAGAACGTCGCGATGGCACCGGATACGATCAGCGACGCCACGGGCGGAGAGAACACCTCACTGAACGCCACGAGGAGTAACTCGATACCCGATGCGCCGCTGGTCATGGCACCCGTGGAAAGGATGGCGAGTGCCGTCAGCGAGCAGATCACGATCGTGTCGAAGAACACCTCGAAGGCGCCCCACACCCCCTGCTGGAACGGATGCTCGGTCTCCGCCGTGGCGTGCACCATGGGCGCACTGCCCATGCCAGCCTCATTCGAAAGCATCCCCCGGGCCATGCCCTGCTTGATTGCTTCGCTGACCGCGACGCCGGCCACACCGCCGGCGCCCGCGACGGGAGAGAACGCGTGCGTAACGATCGACTGGAATACGGCGGGGAGCTCCGCGGCATTCGCAGCAATCACGATCAGTGCGCCGAGGATGTACGCGATCGTCATGAATGGCACGAGCGCCTGGGAGAACCGTCCGATCCGCCTCAGGCCACCGAGCACCACAAGTGCTGTGATGATCGCCATCGCACCCGTCACGAGGTACGGATTGACGTCATAACTGGCGAGAAGCGCGCGGCCCACGGTATGGGACTGGAGCATCGACGCCGAGAAGACTGCGTTGATGAGCATCCCTGCACTGAAGAGCATCGCGAGCGGCGTCCAGCCCAGTCCCCGTCGGATCGTAGCCTGAGGGCCACCGCGGTACTGGCCATCGGGGCCACGTTCCCGGTAGTACACGCCCAGGGTGATCTCGACCGTCTTCGACATCATGCCGAAGAAGGCCAGGACCCACATCCAGAAGATGGCTCCCGCGCCCCCAACCGAGAGCGCCGTCGCCACGCCGGCCATGTTGCCCATGCCGACCGTTCCGGCGAGGGATGTCGCCGCAGCCTGAAAAGGCGTCATGCGTTGTGCGGCGACCCGGTGACGCCCGGCCGCAAGTCGCCCCAACGTGTGGGAGAGGATATACCGCAGTCCGGTGACCTGAAAGAATCCAGAGCGCAGCGTGAAGTAGACCGCGACCCCGGCCAGAAACGCCATGGTCCACGGTCCCCACAGAAATGAATCCACGACGGCCAGCACTTCGAGAACGAGGTCGATCATCGAGGGTTCCGGGTGGGTGACGTTGGGGCGCTCGCATCGTGGGCCGTCCGGCCACGATTAGCCAGAGGTCGCCAACAACGGAGCAGACTCGCGCGACCGTCCGTGGCAGCGTAGCCTCGTTCCGAGCGACCCATACCTGCACACGAGTACGGACCTGCCGAGTCGTATGACCGACCCTGTCGTCAGAGCCTATGTGATCGGGCAGACTCCGCGGCCCGACCTCACGAATAACCTGAAGGAGCGGTTTCCGTCGGTATCCTTCGAGGTCATCGGGGCCCTCGACGGCCTTGTACCTGAGGCCATCGAGACGTGCATTGAGTGCGCGTACCCGCTCGAGACCCGCCTTCAGGACGGCCGCCGCATTGTCGTTGACGCATCGTACGTCGCCAAGCGTATACAGCATAGCTTCGACGCGTCCCCGGATGGGGTCTTCGCGCACCTCGTTCTGTGTGCCGGCCCCTTCCCTGAACTCGGCCTCCCACTCTACCCGATGCCCCCCGTCATCCGACCATTCGAGACCGCGCTGGAGACGCTCCGCAGGCGTGGCCTCCACGACCTCGAGATCATCGTTCCGTTCACGGACCAGGCGCCGCCGGCCCTTGAAAAGTGGACCGCGGCGGGCTTCCGATGTCGCTCACACGTGCTCACGGATCGGCCCGCTAGCGAGCCTCTGGCTCCGTGGCTCGCCGGACGCGCAGGTAGCGGTGGCGCGGACGCGCTGGTCTTCGACTACGTTGGCTTTTCGTCGGATGCGCTGAGAGAGATCGCCGCCCGGATCGCGATCCCTGTCTTTGACCTGGGGCACCTCGCCCTCGACGCCCTGCAGGAGCTGCTCGACTTGAGGTCCCATCGATGAGTGACACAGGTAACCCCGACCTCGTGGTCCGCGGTGATATCGTCCGGCCCGACGGAACGATCGTGCGCGACGGCTGGATGTCGGTTTCGGGCGGGCGGATCATCCAGATCGATGAGACCCCGCTGCAGGGTGCGGAAACGCTCGATGCCAGCGGGCACCTGGTTCTTCCGGGCTTCGTGGACGCCCACGTTCACACGCGCTCGTGTGTGGACGAAGGACTCACAGCGACAACGTGCGCCGCAGCCGCAGGAGGCACGACCACCATCATCGACATGCCGTTCGACAAGCCAGACCGGCCGGTGAACTCCGTCGAACGGCTGGAGTCCAAGGTGCAGGACGTCAACGCTGAAGCCGTGGTGGACGTGGCCCTCTATGCCACCTTCTCACCCACGGGTGACCTGGGCGTCCTGATGGATCTGGCCGACGCAGGCGCCGCGGGCTTCAAAGTGTCGACGATCGAGGTCGACCCGATCCGCTTCCCGCGCATCCCGGATGGTCGCTTGTACGAGGCCTTCCAGCTGATCGCCGAAACTGGGCGACCGGTCGCCGCCCACCAGGAGAACCAGGAGATCGTTTTCGCGCAGGCGGAGGCGTTTCGAGCCAGAGGAGACACGGACCCGATCAACCACGCCCTCAGCAGACCACCAGTCGCCGAGGCCGAGGCAGCCGGCCGATTGCTGGAGCTGGCATACTGGAGCGGGGCTCACCTGCACATGGTTCACGGTACGATCCCCCGGACCTTCGACCTCATCGACTGGAACCGAAGCCAGGGCGTGTCCGCCACCGGGGAGACGTGTCTGCAGTACCTGCTACTGACCATGGACGCACTCCAGGAGCTAGGCGGGCGAGCCAAGTGCAATCCACCGTTGCGAACCCAGGAGGCCGTCGATGGCCTGTGGGCGCAGCTCCAGGCCGGGAGTGTGGATATCGTCACCTCTGATCACTCGCCGTATCCTCTGCACAGGAAAGAGACGGCGGACATCTTCGACGCCTACGCAGGGCTACCGGGTGCAGAGACCTTGGGGCCACTTCTGTACAGCGAAGGAGTAACCACCGGCCGGATCGACCTCGCCCGCTTCCTGGAGCTTGTCGCCTCCGGACCCGCCGCGGTCTTCGGCCTTAGCCGGAAGGGCCAACTCGTACCCGACGCTGACGCTGATTTCGTCGTCTTCGACCCGGACGCAGAGTGGACGGTGCAGGACGACCAAACCCACTATGCAGTCGGGTGGAGTCCATACCACGGGCGCGATGTCCGAGGCCGGGTTGTGTCGACCTGGCTCAGCGGGCGCTGCGTCTTTCGTGATGGATCCGTGATCGGTACGCCGGGAGAAGGCAGCTTCGTTCGGCCAACGTCAACCTGAACCCACACATCCCAATGTCGCTTCACGGCGTACTCCCGATCCTTCCCACACCGTTCACCTCCGACGGCGCTGTGGATGAGGCCAGCATGCGACGGCTCATCGACTTCGAACTCGAGGTGGGCGCGCACGGCGTGAGTGTGCTCGGCTTCATGGGTGAGGCCCACCGCCTGGCAGGATTTGAACGGCGGCACGTCGTGGCCGCCGCGGTCGATCAGGCAGGGGGTGCCTTTCCGGTCTGGGTTGGCGTTCTGGCCTTCGGTGCCGCGGGGGCAATCGAGCAGGCGAGAGAGGCGCAGGAGCTGGGGGCAGCAGGTGCGTTCGTGGCCCCGCCCCCGGTTCAGAACGACCAGGCGATCTACGACTACTACGCCTCCGTCGCGGAAGCCGTGGAGATCCCCATTGCCATCCACGACTTCCCCGAGTCATTCAAGACGACGCTTTCGGCACCGCTCATCGGGCGCATGGGCAATGAGATCGATGGGATCGACTACATCAAGGCGGAGGACTATCCCGCGCTCGAGAAGATGACCCGCATTCTGGAGCAGGCACCGGATGCCATCGGTGTCTTCGGGGGCCTCGGCGGACTGTACTTTCTCGAGGAGCTTCAGCGCGGCTCCCGTGGCATCATGACCGGCTTCTCTTGGCCGGAGGTCCTGGTCGGCGTGTACAACACGTTCCAATCAGGCGATGTCGACGGAGCAGCAGCCCTCTTTGACCACTATGTGCCACTCATTCGCTACGAATTTCAGCCGAAGATCGGACTGGCGTACCGAAAGCACGTGTACAACAAGCGCGGCATCATCGACACGACGTTCATCCGACCGCCAGGCATGCAGATCGGGGACTACACACGGGCGGAATTGACCGCGACCATCGAGCGGGTCGGGTTCAGCCTGGACCGAACGGGCGTGCAGCCTCTGGTTTCACCGTAGCAGCCTCTATCCCTCGATGAACGCTACGACCCGAAGTGGACTTCCGCTCCCGTCGACGATCCTGAGGGGAGCCGCCACGACCAGAGCACCTGTGGCCGGGAGCTGGTCGAGGTTCGTCAGGCTGGCCAGCCCCAGCTTCCCTGCCCCGTGCATCAGCGTATGATTCGGGAACGGAGGCTCGAACCCTCCAGCTTGACCCGCGTCGGTCCCGATCGTCTCGACTCCGACGCCGAGCACGTCCCGCTCGATGAGTAGTTCGACCGCGTCAGGCCGGAAGCCCGGTGAATGAGGCCCGTCCGCCGCGACATTGAGGAACGACGCGGGATCGCTGCGCTTGCTCCAGTCGGTCCGCATGAGAAACCAGGAACCGCCCGCAATTCGGCCATGTTCGGCCTCCCATGCCTCGATGCGGTCGGGAGTGATGAGGAAGTCGGGGTCGGCATTACAATCGGCTGAGACATCGACCACGCACGCGGGGCCGACACAGCGACCCACCGGAATGGTATCACAGCGGTTTTCCGGCAGATCCTTACCCGTGACCCAGTGCACCGGCGCATCGAAGTGCGTACCGGTATGCTCACCCATCGTGATGGTATTCCAATACCACCCCGGCCCATCGTCGTCGTAGCGTGAGATCTGTTTGACGCTCAGACCGGGCGAGGGGGCGAATATCTCGGGGAGCCCGATGACCGGAGTATCTGGTCCGAGAGGCTGGGTGAGGTCGACCACGCGAACGGCGCCGCTGGCGAGATCCGAGATAAACTGCGACAGCGATGACACGGCAACTTCCTGGAGCGGGTGAGTCCCCCAATCGACGTCGATCAGTCCGCGCGCGCCAGCGCCCTCTCGCCACAGAAGCGCTCGAGACGAAAGGTGTTCCCCGGTACCTGCAGATCCCTGCCGCAGTGGTCGGGGCCGATCGCACTCACTCGAGCCACAATCACGCTCAGGGAGTGCGGACCCAACGCCGTGATCACGGCATCTCCAACGGATCTCAGATTTCCTGACGCAATGGATGAGCGTCCCCTCGCGATCGTCCTCCGCGCTCTGCAGCAGCAGACCAAGCCAGGTCTCGGGGAGCGCTGACATGGACCGGATGCCCGCCGCCTTGATGCCGGCGCAGGAGGAAACCCGCGTGCGCGGCCGGCGTACGCGTACGAGACGTCACACATTCAGACGGGTGCGCACACTCTCATGGTGATTCGGTACATCCGATGAACACAGCACTGCGATTCGGTCGTGTGTTCGCAGCGTTCGCGGTCGTGAGTATCTCCTCGTGCGACAGCCTTTCCGACGCGGACCTGAGCCGCAACGAACCGCTGCAATTCTCGGCAATCACAGCCGGCGGGCGGCACAGCTGTGCTCTCGACGCTGACGGGGTCGCCTTTTGCTGGGGGTACGGGTTCGACGGACAGACAGGTTTGGGCCGGAGCGACCTTCGTCAGCGACCGCGCGAACTTTTCACCTCACAGCGCTTTTCGTCGATCGAGGCGGGGAATCGATCGACGTGTGCGATCGAACGCGACCGGGCGAGCGTGTACTGCTGGGGCCGTCTAGGTGGCGGTGCAGCCCCGACCCTGATCGAAGGATCGGAGGGTGCCAAGATGATTGCGTTGGGGGTGGACCACGCCTGTATCCGGTTTGATGACGACTCCGTTGGGTGCTTCGGTGCGGCAGAGTTTGGGCAGCTCGGACCTGGGACACCGCCAAGCCCAGAGCTTGTTACGACCGTCGTGATGGTCCCCGACCTCGTGGCGGCCGGTGCACCAGCCGTCGGCCAGCGTCACTCGTGCGCGGTCGATCAGGGGCGTAGCGTTTTGTGCTGGGGCCTGCATGAGGGTGGTCAACTCGGGATCGGCGAGACCATGGAAGAGTGTCCTGTGGGTCCCGAAGGCGAACTACGACCCTGCGCGGCTCAGCCAACGCGGGTCGACGGGGGACCCTACACAGCAGTCGCCGCTGGACTGTATCACACATGCGCCCTGCGTGATGACGGTCAGGTCGAGTGCTGGGGGGATGATGACAGTGGACAGCTCGGGCTCGAATCCGGCGGAACGGAACGCTGTGAGTGGCTGATCGCAGGTGAGCTGGAGCCTCGGTCCTGCGCACGCAGCCCGCTGACGCTGGCCGGTGAGCTCGTCTTCGCCCATCTGTCAGCAGGCTACTTCCACACTTGTGGTATCGAAGCCGACGGAGAAGCTCAATGCTGGGGCACGGACAGCTTCGGGCAAACCGGCGGACTGGGACGCCCCGGACGTCCCGGCCTCGTAGCGGGAGACTATCGCTGGGCGGCGATCGCCCCGGGCCAGCTGCACACCTGCGGCCTGACCGAGTCCGGGGCCGCGTATTGCTGGGGTGATGGCCAATACGGACAACTCGGGTCCTCATCCGAGTTCGCTGCAGAGCCGGTACCGGTCACGGGCTTCTAGCGGGGCATCGCGCCGGACGCCTCAACCGCCCTCGTCTCCCCCCTGGGCCGCCCCTACCTTGCCGGTTCACCGAATTGAGGGCTGTACATGACCACGTCCCGTTTTGAGAAAACCACGCTCTTCCTTGTGGCCGCGACCGCGCTGGCCGCGTGCTCCGACGACAGCTCAGCCCCGGCCGATGCTGCCAGCTATTCCGTCGAGGAGGTAACGCTCCATCAGATCTCGGATGATCTCGCCGCGGGCCGTTCGTCATCAGTCGCCGTCACCGAAGGCTATATCGCTCGTATCGAGGCCATGGACGAAGCGCTGAACTCGGTCATCGCCATCGCTCCGGATGCCCTCGAGCAGGCCGCCGCCTCCGATGCTCGCCGGATGGCAGGAGCGGCCCTGGGAGCCCTCGACGGCGTGCCGATCCTGCTCAAGGACAACCTGGATGCGATCGGGATGCCGACGACGGCCGGATCGTTCGCACTCGAGGCCAATATTCCAGCCCGCGACTCCGAGGTGGCCCGGCGGCTGCGAGCCGCTGGTGCGGTGATCCTCGGCAAGGCCAACCTCTCCCAGTTCGCCGGCTTTCGGAATACGGCGTCGTTCAATGGAAGCACAGTCGGAGGCAGCCCCAGGAACCCGTACGATATCACGCGCAGCCCCTCGGGTTCGAGTAGTGGCTCCGGGGTCGCGACGGCGATGAGCTTTGCGGCCGGTACGATCGGTACGGAGACCGCAGGTTCCATCGTGGGGCCATCGTCAGTGAACGGCGTGGTCGGTATGAAGCCCACCATCGCGCTGGTTTCTCGCCGTGGCATTGTTCCGATCAGCCTCAACCAGGACTCGTCGGGTCCGATGACGCGCTCCGTGCGCGACGCGGCCATGATCCTGGACGCAATCGCGGGTACCGACCCAGAAGACCCCTGGTCAGAGGAGGCCGACGGGCACCTGGACGACTATGTCGGGGCGCTCGACACCGAAGCACTTCGTGGGACGCGCGTGGGTGTCCTTCGATCGAACGGTCCAGATTCGGAGCAGGTCGCTTCGTTGTTCGACGCTGCCCTGGACGTGCTTTCGACCGAGGGTGCAGAGCTGGTCGAGCTACCAGCCGATGCGCTGATCGATCCAAGAGTCGAGATGCGGATCATTCTGCTTCAGGACTTCAAGGTCGACCTCAACGCTTACCTCGAGACGACGCCAGGCTCGGTGTCGGTGCGGTCACTCGCCGATCTGATGGAGTTCAGCCAGAACGACCCGCGTGAGCGTATGCACACAATGGACTACTGGGACGACGCACAGGTGACCGAGAACGGCCGCGCGGACCCGACCTACCAGGCCGCGCTCGCCGACGGTCTGCGCCTGACTCGTGAGGAAGGCATCGATCGACTGCTCGAGGAATACGATGTGGATGTGCTGGTTTCGCCCACGGGCTCGCCCGCGTCAGAGATCGAACCAGACGGGACACCCAGGGCGGGTCCGATTCCAGACGCCCCCCGCGGGACACGGCCGCCAGGGCTCACCGTCGTCGCAGCGGTAGCCGGATATCCGCTGATCTCAGTGCCCATGGGGATGGTCGATGGCCTGCCCGTGGGCCTCACGTTCGCGAGTACGGCCTGGACCGAGGCTCGACTGCTAGGGTTGGCGTACGATTATGAGCAGGCGTCGCAAGCTCGGGTGCCCCCAGCGAGGGCGCTGACCGGCGGCTGAGTCCGACCACCGCAAAGAGGTCAGGCGCCGGGGCTCACGCTCCGTCGATCAAGGTCTCCAGGTGGGCAGCAGCCGCGAGTGCGTTGCCCTCCACGTTGTACCCACCTTCGAGTAGCGAGACGAGTCGTCCGTCCGCGAACTCATCGGCCAGATCCATGGCGGTCCGCGTCATGCGCCGAAAGGCGTCATCCGTAATGTCGAAGCAGCCGAGGAGGTCGTCGCGGCGGCTGTCGAAGCCTGCAGAGACAATAATGAAGTCTGGCCGGAACCGACTCACCACCGGGAGAAGCGCCTCGTCCCAGGCGCGCAGGATGTCGATGTCACGTGCGCCACAGTCGAGATGTCGATTGATGTTGAAGCCGGAACCCACTCCTTCCCCGGTCAGCGACGGATCTCCCGTGCCCGGATACGCCTGCCAGTCATGCGTGGAGAAGAAGAGCACACTCGGATCGTCGTAGAAGGCGTTCTGGGTCGCGTTTCCGTGGTGGTAGTCCCAGTCCAGGATCAGAATCCGTTCGAACCCATGCACCCGCTGCGCATATCGAGCTGCAATCGCAGCGTTGCTGTAGAAACAGAAGCCTTCCTCCTGGCCGGTGTTGTTCGCGTGGTGCCCCGGCGGACGGGAAGCGCAGAAGGCGTTCTTCACCGTGCCGTTGGATACCGCCTCGATCGCGCCCAGCGCTCCCGAGACCGCCAGTTCGGCCACACGCCCCGACACCTCGATCTCGCGCACCGACTCGACGTGTTCCATGGTGTGGGCATAACCGACAAACGGGCGTGGGTCATCGAGCAGGTCGAGCCGCACGACTTCGTCGTCGAGCCCGCGCTCGGCGAAGGCCTCCATCATGCGGATCAGCCGCAGAGGCCGTTCGGGGTGGGCCTCACCCCGTCGCACTGGCAGCACATGGTCCAGATAGCGCGGATCGTAGACCAGTCCGGTTCCCGTCGCAGTCGCCTGACCCGCGGGGAGCGCAGCGGTCACCGCGGGGAACGCGCTCGCTCCGAGGAGGCCCTTGGTGGCCGTAGTGATGAAGCTCCGACGGGTTCTCATGGCGTCTCTCTGGTGGTGGAAGGCGGGCATTCTAGCGTCGACTCTCTCACGAGTTTGCCTCTTCCTCGGATTCTGAATGGATGGGGTAGCTGCCCGCGTCACCGCGGAGCGGCTGAACCAGCATCCGGTCGATCCACAGATCCCTGCGGGTCCGGAACTGATCCACCCCGATCGTCATGTCCTCATGGGCCTCGCGCGGCTGAGCCGTATAGGTCCCGAGCAGCCGGTCCCACCACGGCAGATTGAAGCCGAAGTTGCTGTTCGTCTCACACTCGTGGATCGAGTGATGGACCCGGTGCATGTCCGGAGTCACCACGATCCACCGAAGGGCTCGATCGAGCGCCACGGGGATACGCACGTTGCTGTGGTTGAACAGCGACGAGGCATTGAGCACGACTTCGAAGACGAGCACCGCGACGGCCGGGGGCCCGAGCGCGAGCACGACTCCGAGCTTGAGACCCATCGAGAGCACGATCTCGACGGGATGGAAGCGAAAGCCCGTGGTCACATCGAACTCGAGATCCGCATGGTGCACCCTGTGCACGCGCCACAGGGCCGGGACCGCGTGGAACATCACGTGCTGCAGGTAGATGGCGAGATCAAAAGCCAGGATCGAGACGACGAAGGCGAGCCACCCGGGCGCCTGGATCACCTGGAGCAGGCCCCAGCCACGCTCTTCGGCGACCAGGGCCAGTCCCACGGCCAGAACGGGAAAAGCCAGGCGGACCAACACCGTGTCGAGCACCACGATCGTGATGTTGTTCGTCCAGCGCAGCAGCCTCGGGATCTCCTGACGTCGACGCGGCGCAGCAACCTCGAGGGCAGCCATCACCGCGAGCACGCCGAAGAAGAACCCCAGACGCACCGCGGCCTCGTTCGCGAGCAGTTGCTCGGTCACCGGTCCACTGTCCACCACTTCACGGTCAGCCGCCGTGCCGTCGAAGCATCTCCTGCTGCATCGCTTCACTGGCAAAGATCGCGACCTCCACCCGGCGGTTCGCCTGACGCCCCGCATCCGTGTCATTCGTGTCGACCGGCTCTTCTTCACCCATACCCATCGCGCTTACACGATCCGAATCGAGACCGGCACCAAGGAGGTAGGTCCGGGCTGCATCAGCGCGGCGTTCCGAGAGGCCCTGATTGTAGGACGCTTCACCCGTCGCGTCGGTGTGCCCAACCACCAGCAC
>JAKMDG010000169.1 GCA_022428035.1 Longimicrobiales bacterium | reverse complement strand
TTGCTGTACAGCGAGATCACGTCCGCCTCGCTCTCCGTCGGCGTCGGTGCAACCGCCGTCGGCTCCGTCGCCGGCGGAGGGGGAGCCATGCCGTCGTCATAAAAGAAGAGATTGTCCACGTAGACCGTGTTCGGATCGCCGGAGATGACCAGCTGAGCGATGTTCGCAGTGCTCAACAGACCTGCGAAGTCGGCAAGCGGCACATCGAGCGAGATCCACGATTCCGTAGCCAGCGCAGGCGTGGTGGTCGCGGAGAATGTCACCTCGTGTTCCGAGTCGTCGCCGCCGCCGAACGCATCGTCGGCACCGAAGTCGACGAGTTTTACCCGAAATACGGCAGGCGCCTCAGTCGCGTCCGGCGTCCAGATGTCCATGCGGAAACGCGTCATGTTCGACGCATCGATCGTGGACGATGAGAACTCGACACCCGCGAATACGAGGTCAGAGTAAATTTTGACGTCGTCCCCAAGCACCGTGCCATCAGCCACGCTCACGCCGTCATTCCCGAACTGCAGCCACGAATCGACTGTCACGTTCGAAAACGCGTTACTGAACAGTGAGATCACGTCAGCTTCGTCCTGCGTCGGGGCCGGTGCAGCTTCGGCTGGGGGCGCATTGACCTGGAGGGTCACGGTTCCTTCCGCGGCGACCGAAGCCAGCTGTGCCGTAATCGAGGCCGTGCCTGGTCCGACGAGCGAGACGGTGCCCTCATCATCGACGGTCGCGACGGCAGGATCCGACGAGGCGAAGTCGAAGTACGCGGGGGACGCGTCCATCGCCACGTCCACTCCATCTGCGTTCGCCACGAATTGCGTACCAGGGACCGGGAACATGGCACCGACGGCCCCCTCGACAGTCGTCTCCGCGATGTAGGCTCGGGGATTGACCAAAGTTTCCAGTGACTCGAACTGGATATCGTCGAACCAGATGTTGTAGGCCTCGGTGCCCTCCGCGTTCTCCGCGAAGAAGAAGAGTCCTGCCTCCTGCTGGAGCGCCGAAGCATCCGGGATGGGCAGCGTGTACTTCGCCCAGGTCGACGTGAGCGCCAGACCTCCATCCACCTCGGCCATGTAGAGCGACGTGCCGGTGTTGTCGTTGCCGAGGCCGGCCGCGTTGAGCGAGATCGAAACGCTGGATTTGGCCCAGAAGGTCAGCGCGTTGAAGCCGGTCAAATCCCGCGGAACGCCCGCCACAAAAGCACCACCCACAAATCCTTCGTTCGAATTCCCGGGAGCGGGCACATCCACGCGAAGCGAGGCCTCACCGTTCCGACGCTCCGTGGCGTCGATGCTCACCGCATCGAGCTTGGACCCTTCAAATGCCTGGAAGTCGACGGAGGCCCCAAAACCGTCGGAAAAGACTTCAGCTTCCGGCGGGAAAGGCGCAGGTCCGGTCGGATCTGAACCGCGCTCACAGGCAGCCACGAGAACAGTGGACGCAATGACGGTTAACGCCAGCGGCGCTCTTGCGAACATGGGAGATTCCTCCGACGAGTGGATGACAAGTCCCGACCTATTCCGGTCAAGACGTTACCTGATACTTTGTTCGACAATCGAACAAAGTGTGCAGAAGGAACATCGAACTGTCAACCAGCCTCGAGACGCGGTTGGACTCGAACCTGAACAAAGGGTGTGCAATGTCGGATATTCTCGTGGCCATGGATGTGGGTGCGTCCCGAACACGCATTTGCTACGGAGACATGACCGGTCCCTTCCCGGGGCTCGACCCTTACATCAGGAATGTCGGGTCCGTTCAGGCCCTCGAGGAATTCCTGATTGAGATTCGTGAGAGCCTGCCCGAAACGGGACGTGTACGCCTCGTGGCTGGGGTGGCCGGCCCAGAAGTCACAAGCGGTACTCGCGAGATGACGAACTGGGCTGGAAAGTCCCTGGTGAGTGAGGACAGTCTGGCCCGGATCGGCTTCGACGACGTCGCACTCATGAACGATCTGGAGGCGTCGGCCCATGGGCTGATTGCCTTTCTTGAATCCGACCCGCCGTCGGAGACACTCATCGCGTTCAACGAAAGCAGTGTGCCAGCCGAGGGTAACCGCGCGCTCGTCCTGCCCGGGTCAGGACTTGGCTCGGCCGGCATCATCGACCGCGGGCCCACCAGCAAGGATCGGTGGCATGTCGTGGCCAGCGAGGCAGGACATGTGCTCGCCTCCGGGACGGGAAAGGGCGTGCTGACGGCGGTGGAGCGGCGCCAGGGTCGCCAGCCCACTTGGGAAGACGTGGTCTCCGGCCCGGGATTGGAGGCTCTCTGGGTCGCGATGGCGGCGTCTCACAATGACGATCCTCTCAGTGCTCCGGAAATCGCGTATCGGGCGATTCACGGCGACCCTCGGTGCCAACGAGCGCTGCACTACTACTACCACTTCGCAGCCCGATTCTCTCAGTTGCTGACGCTGGCCTATCTCAGTTTCGGAGGGCTTTTTCTCGCTGGGGGAAGTACGCGATCGAACGCACCGCTGATCCGTCGGGAGGAATTCTTGACGGCGTTCTGCGACAACGATCGGATGGGGCCGATCCTTAGTCAGATGCCAGTTTTTCTCGTTCTGGCAGAGATCACACTCCTTGGCTCGTGGACGGCAGGGCGTCAGCGCTTTGAGGCGCGGGCTCAGAGC
>JAKMDG010000148.1 GCA_022428035.1 Longimicrobiales bacterium | reverse complement strand
CGGACACGAGCTCGGGCCGACCGAATGCCACCGCGTGAGGCCTGAGCCTGGCATTAGGAGCCAGCACACCGTGGTAGCGGTGACGGTGGACCCGCGGGGGTGGCATCACCGGACGGCGTACGCTGGGCGTCGGCCTCGGCGTGGGGCTCTGAGAGGCTGTCAGTTTCTTCGCGCCCCCCCCAGTCCGTGCCCGACGCGACGGCTGGCGAATACGACCCGGTCGCAAAGCACGGGCCGCCCCGCAGCGAGGGGTCGACTCACCTCAACGCTCGACTGAAAGTCCGGCGGCGTTAGACGGCCTTTCGATATTCTTAGATAACCCAGGGTGTGTGTGTCGAAGTGCCAGGAGAACGACCCTCTGGTGGTCGGTGTTTCAGGACACTCGGCTCCCAGAGGCTTTCTTGCTCTCAGGCGATGTTCTACGCCAGGGTGTGCTGGCTTCGTGCCTCCCGTGGAAGGGGACGAATCCCGGGACGCATTCGCGGGTATCCCCGCGCGCAGGCATCAGATCTTTCCATCCGTCATGCAACCGGCCGCGACCAACACCCGCTCGACACTGGAGCAAGCGCACGAGTTCCTCGAGCTCTTCGCGCGCGAGCAGAGCCACACTCAGGACTTCAACCTCGACGACCGACTCGAAGAGATTCGGGTCCAGCTGGAATGTCACGGCACATACGAACACGCTCATGCGGAGCTCGTCTTCGGAGCCCGGATCGCGTGGCGTAACAGCAACCGATGCATCGGACGGCTGCCCTGGCGCTCGCTCCACGTATTGGACTACCGGACCGCTCATGCTCCCCGTCAGGCCTTCGACGCGCTCCGCCGGTATGTGGACTTCGCCACGAACGGTGGACGCATCCTTCCGGCCATCGCGATCCTGCCTCCCTCGCACCCGGAGCATGACCGTCCTCCACGAATCCTGAACAGCAAGTTGATTCGGTACGCCGGGTACGGGACCGACAGGGACTCTCGGGGGGATCCCGATGAGCAAGCATTCACGGACTTATGCGAGGCGCTCGGCTGGCGCGGTGCGGGGACGGACTTCGACCTTCTTCCCGTTATCCTCGACATGCCGGGTTACGAGCCGGAGTGGTTCGAGTGGTCGCCGAGTGAGGCACTCCAGGTGCCCCTGATCCACCCGAGCTTCGATTGGTTTGCGGAGCTGGGTCTCCGATGGTACGCCGTGCCGATCGTGTCGGACATGACACTCAACATCGGAGGGATCGAGTACACGGCAGCTCCTTTCAATGGATGGTTCATGGGAGCCGAGATCGGCGCTCGAAATCTGTCCGACGAAAGCCGGTATGACGTACTTCCCGAGATCGCCGCGCGCATGAAGCTAGACACGTCTCAGACCGAGACCCTGTGGAAAGACCGGGCTCTTGTGGAGCTGAACACTTCGGTCCTGCACAGCTTCAAGGAGGCGGGAGTTCGAATCGTCGATCACCATTCCGTCTCCCGGGAATTCATGACCTTCGCGGATCAGGAGGAGCGTGACGGTCGGCCAGTGTGCGGCGACTGGAGCTGGCTGGTTCCTCCGCTCGCAGGCTCGACGACCGAGGTATTTCATCGCAGCTGGCCGAACGACATCCGTACCCCGGGATTCTTCTACCGCGAGCCCATCGGCCTACCGGGTGAAGCGCGGATTCGTAGCGGTGATGACTCGCCCGCCCGGTCGGGACCGCCGGAACTCGGATGTCCGTTCACCGGGGTGCACCGACGAGACGAAGAGGCCGCGCGCATCTCGCACGGCGCCACTTGAAGACAAGGGCTCAGGGGTGCGCGGCCCGCCCCCTTCGACGGCCAGAAACCAGAACGGTGGTCTTGCCCGGGGGGGGTTGGCCATCGTGCTTACAGATCATGAGGTACTCGTGACACCACCACCGCAGACCGCTCCCGAGGACCGCGTTCCCTTCGGTCAGAAGGTCGCCTACGGCATCGGAATGCTCGGCAACCAGATGTTTCCGGCAGCCCTGGGCGTCTTCATGGTGGTCTTGGTGGCCGGCCTAGGGTTTCCGCCGCTGCTCTGGGGAATCCTCTTCTTCGCTCCACGGCTGGTCGACGCCATCACCGACCCCTTCATGGGGTTCATCTCGGACAACACGCGATCGCGCTTCGGCCGGCGGCGTCCCTACATCTTCGCCGGGGCCATCCTCACTGGGCTCGCGTACATCGCGATGTGGCAGCTCTACGAGACGAACAGCCTCCAGTACAACTTCACCTACTTCCTGATCGGCTCGATCGTCTTCTACGTGGGGATCACCATCTTCGGCACGCCCTACGTGGCGATGGGCTACGAGATGAGCCGGGACTTCCACGAGCGGACCCGGCTGATGGCTGTAGCCCAGTGGATCGGTCAGTGGGCGTGGGTCATCGTCCCGTGGTTCTGGCCGCTGATCTACGACCCCGACCTTTTCGAGTCCCCGGCGGCCGCAGTCCGAGAGCTCGCGATCTGGGTGGGGTTGGGCTGCATGTTGCTCGCGCTCGTCCCGGCGATCTTCGTGAAGAGCCCCTCGACTGCCGATGCCGAGCATCTCCGGCCACTCAACCGGGAAACGCTGGGCGAGAACGCGCGGGCGTTCATCGATGGCTTCCGGGAAGCCTTCCGTTGCGCTCCGTTCCGAAAGCTCTGCGCCGCGACGTTCCTCGTCTTCAACTCCTTCAACGTCGTCGCGGCCTTTTCCTTCTT
Organism: Longimicrobiales bacterium; assembly: GCA_022428035.1. Lineage (GTDB taxonomy): Bacteria > Gemmatimonadota > Gemmatimonadetes > Longimicrobiales > Gaopeijiaceae > UBA2589. The sequence goes on along the minus strand of JAKMDG010000148.1, from coordinate 851 downwards.
CATCATCGTCTACTACCTGTTCGAAGGGGATGCTGATGCAGCGGGGAACTGGACGGCATGGTTCGGTACCGTCAGCGCGCTCGCCACGACGTTCCTGGTGATTCCAATCATCACCTTCATCTCGCAGAGGATCGGCAAGAAGAACACGTTCCTCCTCGCGCAGGGGATTTCGGTCGTCGGGTACATCCTCTTCTGGTGGACCTTCCGACCGGGGACCCCGCTCCTGATGCTGGCTCCGCTGCCACTCTTCTCCTTCGGGATCGGCGGGCTCTTTACCCTGATGACGTCGATGACGGCCGACGTGTGCGACCTCGACGAGCTCAGCACCGGGACCCGAAGAGAGGGGACCTTCGCCGCGATCTACTGGTGGATGGTCAAATTCGGGCTCGCCTTTGCCGGTGGGCTGAGCGGCCTGATCATGGGGTTGGCGGGCTTCGTCCCGGATGCGGCCTCCCAGCCTCCGGGCGCTGTGACCGGACTCAGAATCGCGTACACGGTCGTCCCGGTAGTCGGTGCACTTCTCGCCATGTGGTTCATGCGTGACTACGACCTCACGGAGGTCCGGGCCAACGAGGTCCGGGAAGAGCTCGAACGTCGGCGGGGAGTGACTCCTCTGACCTGAGACTCGGGGGCTCAGCTGGCTCGGTGATCAATCCCTGTACGGGAGCACCGCCCGCCAGGCGGGACCACGGCCCAGGCAACGACGAGCCGCAGCAGGGCCAGCTTTGTGGTCTTTCACCACCTCGATTAGATCTGATCTTGATTGTCCGGTCCATCCTAGCCCCAGTGCTTAAGTGACGGAGTGAATGATGAGCAAAGCCATCACCACGGTCTTCTGCGCAGTCTGGAGT
>JAKMDG010000126.1 GCA_022428035.1 Longimicrobiales bacterium | reverse complement strand
ATCTGACAACTCTGTGTGTCTGATGCGGCGTGCTTGCGCAAAGCAATGTGCAACATCAATGGTGCTCGAATGTCCATGGATGTGCCACATTGTGTCTCCGAATGTGCATTCGCATTCGTTACTGTTGCTGTCGGCTATAACTTTTGGTGGATGAAATTGCTCGGGTCGAGTGCTAACACGGCCTGCCTTCTGCAGGCATCTCCCTTTCGAAGACCGTGGAAGCACCTGACACGTAAGCAAAATTTGGAATTCGTTCGGCCGCCTCCGAACAACCCCCTACCACCGCATGCACTGGGAAGAAGCGGAGCTAGAGACAAAGAGGAGACCCGACTGTGGGTTTCCCTTTCTGAGATGTCTCCAGCCCCTTCTGCTTCTTCTCTTGGACCCCTTCGGCTGTCCGAGTGGACGCGCGCTCCTTCTCCGTCTCCTGCACGGCCTGAAGCTGCGTCCAGGGTGTCGCCGAACTCGACAACACGCGGTGGTGCATCTGGCTTGATCTCGTCAAGCGTGATGTACACCTGCTCGGACTCGTCGAGAAGCCGGAAGTCCAAATCCTTCGGGGCCTCTCCTTCCTGAGCTCGCCGCCCGGCTCCCGGCTCTGGCGCGCCCCTCTTGGGAATCCTCGTCGTCGCGCCCACTGGCCTCGGCCCGGCTCCGCCTCGCCCACTGGCCTCGGCCCGGCTCCGCCTCGAGCTCTTCTTGATCGAAGCTGACTCCCGAAATCCTGAGACTTCGTCAGCGCGATTCCCTCGTCCTCCAGGAGTTCGCCCGCCGGCCCTGTGGGCGAGCGAGGAATGGGCCAGGCCAGACCTTCTCGTTCCGATGGCTTGCACCGGACGCCGATCGAGCGTGAAGGGTGGCAAGGTTCCGCGAGACCAGGTCCGCAGAGCCCGTCTCCCCGCACTGGCTGAAGATTCGAAGTGCTTCGCCTCGGACGCCGGGTTGGCGAGAGCAGTGTCCTCGGAGCTGCGCTGCGCCTGAGTCTGCTGCTTGACCTCAGGGAGCTCGAGGAACCGGAAGCCGCACCGCGAGCAGCGCTGCTCCAAGCTCCGCCGGCGCTTCGCCGCCTTTCTGAGCAGAGCCGGACGGCCTCGCGCCGAACTCGGTGAGCTCCTCGGGGCCCCCTGTCGCCCGTCCTGGCTTCGGACGGCCAGATGCCGAGCAGGCTCCGTTGAGAAGGCGGGTCCGCTCTGGATCGAACTCCACTCCCTGGCTTGCTGTCCTCCGGCTCGGAGCCCGCCTGGCCCGAACTCCCTCGTCGGCTGGTGCCCGTCTGGAGACGTTGACCTCCAGCATGACGACCGCCTGGGGCTCGGTCCTGCACAACCCCCCGTCTTCGAAGAGCGTGCCGACTTGGCCGTGGTAGCGAACGAGGAAGACCCCGGCGAGGAGTCCTCCCGTCTCGATCGTTGACAGCTGGTCCGCCGCCCGGTCGAGGATGGAGCTGGTCTGCGAGTTCGTGTTCTTCTGCCTCTGCTAGCCTGCGCGAAAGAGGTCCTCGAGCCCCCTCGCCTCACGCTGACGAGCCTGTGGATTCGCGACCTCGGACGGCTCCCCGAGGTTCTCTGCGCTTCGTCGGGCTCGAGGTCCGGCTTCCGCACTTCTTGTTGCGCCTGACTTCCGTGGTCTTCGTCTCGGAGCTTCGATGACGTGGACCTGGCCGCGAGTCGGCTCCTCCGAGAAGGCTTCCGTCAGCCTCTTGGCCCGATGGAGGAGTGCAGGCCGCGCAGAGAAGCGCCGTGATGGAAGCCCGAGATCCGTGCCCAATAGCACCGCGGCCCCGACTGATGAGCCGGGCGATCTGACTGCGCCCGCTGCTCGGCTGGGAGGACGAACTCAGCCCGGTTGCGTGTCACCCCTCGAAGACCGAGGCCTGGTCGTCAGCCACGCCTCTGTGAGGACATCCGTCTTGCTTCCTGGCCCGAAGGAGGATTGCGGGACCGCTGAAAGGAGCGCCTCGACGGAAGTCCGTGACCCGTGCCCAACGGCACCGCGGCCCTGAGTGGCCCGCCAGGCCAGCACAGCTGCGTCCTCCGACTCGTCTGGGAGGACAAGCTCGGCACCGAGATGTGCCCCG
>JAKMDG010000106.1 GCA_022428035.1 Longimicrobiales bacterium | reverse complement strand
ATAGCCAATGCATCGGCGCCGGACATTCCTCGGGCGGAAAGCTCAGCAGATAGAGCCGCATCGAAGTCCACGACGCTGATGTCACGAGCCACGTCGAGTAGATCGCTCATGTCATTCCAGAAGTCTTCGACCGTGCCGTACTGGCTGGCGCTCGCCATGTACGATCCACCGGGCCAATCCGTACCAGGCGCATCGACCCGAGCCTGAGCATTCCAGGCAGACACTACGTTGTAGAATGAGGTCGCTAAGGCCGCATCGGCCGCGCTTTGCATCTCCGCCATTAGTTCCGGAGCCAGATCCGGAACCATCACCTCGGATGTTTCGGGCTCCCCGAGAGCGTCCAGTCGTTCACTCAGAATAGGCCAAGCCGCATACCCACCGACGCCGACCGCCAACAAGACCACGACCCCGACCAGAGGGGCAGCGAGATTACGCTGCTTCCGATGCTTCGGGGGTGATGGCCTGCTCTTCGGGGTTCGACGGTCACGCCCCGACTCGTCACCGGCCTCGCTAGTCGGTGCGCTAGCGGAGAAGTCCAACACGTCGCCGTCCTTCGCGTCCTCTCCCTCCATCCACGATGGTGGCTCATCGGGAGAGAATTCCGACATCGGCGCCTCGAGGTCGAGGCCTCCGTCCGAATCGGTGTCAAATCCTCCCGCACCGAAGTCTATCGCGGTCTCGAGCTCCATCCCGCCGCTGAAGTCGGGCACAGGTTCGTCGCTACCCGGGCCGAAGTCACCGCCAGGTCCTAGATCGGGAGCACCAGTGTCCAGCCCGCCGCCGGAGAAGCCCATCGAAGGCTCATCCTCCGACTCCGTGGGCTGCTCGAGCTCGAGGCCTCCTTCCATGCCTCCGAAGTCGAAGCCCAGTGCCTCGCCGTCCTCGGCCGGGTCGTCTTCAGCAGGCTGAAGGTCCGGCTCATCCGGATCGCCCCCGGCCTGCGCAGGAGCGAGATCGATCGTCTCGAAGCCGAGGTCATCGCCACCCGCGAGCGAATCGTCCACAGCAAGCGTCAGACCTTCACCCTCGGCCTCGGCCGGAGCTAGATCCAGATCCAGATCCGGAAGCGATCCGCCCTCCGACTCAGTGGACGTATCAGCGAGGGTCAGCCCTGACATGTCCCCGAGGTCTTCCCCCGCCTCCGCGACCGACCCGAGCTCCTCCGGCTCAGGAGTTTCCTCGACCGCCAGCGGCTCATCCTCGATCGCAAGGTCCGGGGTTGCCACGACAGGCGCTGGGGCAACCGGCGGGGGGGCTACGAAGCCCTCATCCTCACCGGCGGATCGCTGAAGTGTGTGGTAGATCTCGTGCGAGTTGGCAGGTGCCCATTGATCGGCCGCCGCATCGTAAAGCTGCGTGTCGTCGGTGATGGCGCCGAGCTCAATTCGAAGCGCAAGCGCGTCGACACTCGGGATGGGCACCTCATTGCCGTTGGAATCGATGTACGCGAATCGCATGACGGGTCGCCGAGGGAGCAGGAGGATCGCAGTGGCCTGACTGCGGAAGTCTAAATCGACAGCGGTCGTACTGCGAGAGTGAAGGAGAACGCCCCTCCGAACCGTCGGGCTCGGAGGGGCGCGTGAATATCTGAGCAGCCGGAGTCACCTACATCACGACCCGCAGATACTGCATGACCTTCGTCATGTACTTCTCGAAGAAGAATTTCTGGATGTCCATCATGTCGATCTCGCGGCCCTGAATGTAGGACTGCTCGATATCGCTGGTCATATCCAGCGGCGTTCCAGTCGTGATCAGGAACGTGGCCTGTTTCCCCGGCTCGAGGGATCCGACCCGGTCCTCAACGCCCATGAACTCCGCGGCGTTAATGGTGACGGCCTTCAGCGCTTCCTCCTCCGGAAGACCGAATGCCACGGCCACACCCGCTTCCCAGGGGAGTCGGTTGGTGTAAAGCGATCCGGAGCCACCGGAGATGGCGAACCGGACGCCTGCCTCGTACAGGCGGGCAGGCATCGTGTAGGCACCGTCGTACCCTTCGTACTCGCGCCCCGGTGCGGCCATGGTGGACGTGAGAATCACGGGGATGTCGTTCGCCACCAGGCGATCTGCCAGATGGATCGCGTCCCGACCTCCGCGGATGACGATCCGGATGTCTTCTTCGAGGGCCCACGTCACAGCAT
>JAKMDG010000075.1 GCA_022428035.1 Longimicrobiales bacterium | reverse complement strand
GCAGATCAGTGTGAATGGACTTCGGCCTCTGACCCGAAAGATCATTGTCATGAAATGACGACGGGCTGGCGCTTGAGCCAGCCCGACTCGCAGTCGCTGACGGCGCGGACGACCCGGGATGGGGCGTCCGTTTTTTTGTATCGACTCGAGAGGCCTGTCAGTTCAGGGTGCGCGCTCTTCGATGAGATGCAGGAAGGCGTCGACAGTGTCCAGACCTGCCAGAAGCCCTGGAACGTCCGGATCCTTGGCAAACTGGGCGATCTTGCCCAGGACCGGGAGGTATTGGTTCGAGACCTCGAGGGGCGGGGCGATGATCAGGAAGAAGTTGTGCACTGGCGCGCCGTCGATCGCGTTGAAGTCGAGGCCCTTGGGCTTCCGGCCGTACGCCAGGCGGAGCCGATTGACCACCAGGGATCGACAGTGGGGAATGGCGATGCCCTTTCCGATCCCGGTGGATCCTAGATTCTCCCGTCTCTTGAGCGTCTTGTAGAGCACGCCCTCGGACTTTCCGTCCAGGGCGAGAAGGCCTACGAGTTCGCGTAGTGTATCGTCTTTCGTCTCGGACTCGAGGTCGAGCTTTACGGTATCGGCCGCGAAGAGCTCTCGGAGCCTCATGCGTCGCCTCCCGGCGCGGGATTCAGGTCGAGCGTTTCATGCGCCGCACTATAAACCGACCCGGGCCGGTGGGCATCCCCTACGTGGCCAAAGCTTCAGAGTCATCGCACAGATCACTAGCTTCTCCCCATGCCCTACGATCTCATTGCGCTGCTGAACGCGGGGGGTACGCCCTTGTACCTCGCGCCGCAGGCGGGCGTAAGCGAGTCCCCGTTCAGGCGTCTCTGCCGACGCTTCGGTGCGGACGTTCTGGTCAGTGAGTTCGTGAGTGCAGCCGGGATCGTGCAAAACAGCAGGCGTTCTCGTGAATACCTGAGATTCGACGAAGTCGAGCGGCCCATCGGCATTCAGATCTTTGGCGCGGATCCAGCCGTGATGGGTGATGCGGCGGCTTTCGTGGCGGAGGCCTTCGGCCCGGACTTCATCGACATCAACTTCGGGTGTCCGGTGAAGAAGGTCGTGAAGCGCAATGGAGGCTCTGGTTGTCTTCGTGATCTCGATCTCGTCGAGGACATCATTCGTGCAGTGGATGACTCGACACCCCTGGTCACCACTGTGAAGATCCGCAGCGGGTTCAACGAGAGTTCTCGGGACCCTGTGACGATCGGTTTACGCTGCGAGCAGGCGGGGGCGAAGGCCATCTGCCTGCACCCTCGAACCCGGGCGGACATGTATTCGGGTGAGGCACAGTGGTCCGAGATCAGCGCGCTCGTCGAGGCGCTCGACATTCCGGTGATCGGTAACGGTGACATCCGTCGAGGTGAGGATGCCCGACGCATGCGAGACGAGACCGGGTGCGAGGCGATCATGATCGCGCGTGGCTCGCATGGGGACCCGTGGATCTTCAAGCAGGCACGGGCCGCGCTCGACGGGCTCCCGATCCCCGAGGACCCAAACGTAGACGAGCGTTTCGAGATTTGCCTGGAGCATGCGCGTAACGCGATTGCCTTCGAATCCGACCGCGACCGAGCCATCATCGACTTCAGGAAGCACCTCGGTTGGTACACCAAGGGCCTTCCCGACGGGCGCAGCCTGCGCACCGAGCTCTTCCAGACGACCACGCTGGAAGAGGTGGAAGGGCTGCTGGAGGCCTATCGGGAGCAGCATCTGGCCGGAGTGCTCAGCTGAACTTCGAGCACCGTTCCGTGTTAGATTGAGGAACGGTTGTTTGAAAGAATCTTCACGGTGTGCGCCTTTGTTCGGGCACGCACAATCATCGGGGGCGTCACGGTTTCGACGTGTTTGTTGAATGTGGAGCAGCGTGCCGAGGTTCTGGGGCCTCGTTAAACACCTGGAAACTTTTCAATTGCCAACAATGAACTGGCTCTGGCTGCTTAAGGTTCTTCCTTAAGTAGTCCGTCTCCTGGATTGCCTGCCCGAGGCGGTCCCTGTAGACGTCGATAATTCGGGCTGGTCCCCCGGCTGTGCCGCCGGGTCGGGGGCGAGACTAGAGGTGGCTGGCTTCGGAGACGGTTGATCACTGGCCGCCCGGAGCGAGACCTACAGTGATCTACG
>JAKMDG010000073.1 GCA_022428035.1 Longimicrobiales bacterium | reverse complement strand
AGGGTGGACGTTGTACGTGTAGCCGATCCAGATCAGGATGATCCCGATCAATTCCATGACGTACAGCACCTCCGTGTGCCCCATGCGCGTAGCGGTCCCGCCGATACCCGGCAGCAGCGCGCCGAATGCAATCCAGCAGTTCCCGATGAAACGATGGCGCAGCGCCGGGTCACTCCGGTAGCGCCAGGCCGAGAGGGCTGCACCTCCGATCAGGAAGATCGCCGCGTAGATGTTGATGAAGGGGCTGAAGAGCCGGGCCCAACGCCACTCCATGACCGCACCCGTCAAGCGATGCGCCTCGACGAGGGAGTAGTCGATCGGCGAGAAAAGTACAGCCACAGCGGCTACAAGGATGAAGGCTCCCAGTACCCCGGTCATCCGATTCGCCGTCGTTCGCTCGAACATCAGATACACGGTCCCCTGAGCCAGCGGGGCTCCCCCCAGTAGAGCTCCCGAGATGTACCAGCTCCGGAACACCACCTCATTCCATCCGAAGAGCGTCGTGGCTGACTCGGTGAACGTCCCCACCCCGTACATCACGATCCCCAGGGCCCACCAGAACAGATGCGGCGCCGGCTTTCGCTTCTGCCAGCGCTTGAAGACGATGGGCGCGAAGAAGATCGTCAGGCACGTGGTGACGATCGGGATATAGTGGACGAAGGTCGGCATGGCGTCGACTGCGTTCTGCACGCACGTGAGAGCTTCTCATGGAGCGACCTCGCTAACCTAGTAACGCGCCGTCACCGTTGGCATTCGTGCTTCTACGGATCCACCCGCGGGTCGGATCGAGCGTCAGGCGTCGTCCAGCCCGTGCTCCACCACAAAGCGCGTAAGGCCCGCGACCGTGCGGATCCGAAGCTTGCCCATCACCCGCTCGCGGTGCGTCTCCACGGTCCGGGGGGAGATCTCGAGTTGATCTCCTATTTCGCGATTTGTCAGGCCCTGCGCGACGAGCAGGAGGACCTCGCGCTCTCGATTCGTCAGGGAGCCAAGTCGCGTACGCCGCTGTTCCTGTTCGATCTCTGCGCGAAGCGCCACGCTCAGCTGCTGCGTCACGCGGGCAGTGAAGTAGTCGCGGCCCTCATGGACAGCCTGTACCGCGTCCCGCAGCTCTGCCGGCGAGACGTCCTTCAGGACGTACCCGTCGGCTCCTGCACGCACGGCCTGCAGAACATACTCCGGGTCGTCGTGCATAGAGAGAATCAGCACGCGCGCTGGGTGAGCTTGTTCCCGGAGGTCCATTGTGACGTCCAGCCCGGACTTTTCGGGCATGTTCACGTCAAGCACGACGACATCGGGCGCCAGCTCGGCGACCATGGTCAGTGCCTGAGCACCATCCCCTGCCTCCCCCACGACCTCGAGGCCGTCGATCTCTTCCAGAACACCACGAATGCCCTGCCGGACCACCGAGTGGTCATCGGCGATCACGACCCGAAGCCGCTCGTTGCTCATTTCAGCATCCTGTCCTGAAGAGGCAGCTCGACGCGCACAACCGCGCCGGCTCCGGTCCTATTTATCATCGATAATTCACCCCCGAGGGCGGTCACCCGTTCCCGCAGCCCGGCCAGTCCACCTCTGCTGCGCAACCTGATTGCCGTGTCCTCGGGAAATCCCGGTCCATCATCCTCGACCTCCAGGATCGCATGCGTGTCATTGCCGACGAGCCTCACTGATACCCCAGAACGTGCACCGTGGCGAACCGCATTCGCGAGGCCTTCCTGCATCGCCCGATACACGGCTGACTCCGCCTCACCCGACAGGGGTGGAGCCTGAGCGGGAGCTTCGAAGTCCACCTCGAACGTACCCGGCTCATGGAAGTCTCTCGCGAGTCCGCGCATGGCCGGAATCAGACCGAGGTCATCCAGCGCCACGGGACGCAGATTCCTTGTCACGCTGCGGATACTCTTGATCCCTTCCCCAAGCAGCGTCCTAGCACGTTCGAGTGCCGGTACGGAGGCCTCGTCGCTGCGCTCGGCGATGACGCCGAGCTGAAGGTTGAGCGCCGCCAGGACCTGCGCGGTCTCGTCGTGAAGCTCTCGCCAGATGCGCGCGCGCTCCTCCTCGTGCTGATGGACCATCCGCGACTGGAGTCTCTCCAGCTCCTCCGTACGGCTGATCAGGTCCCGGTTCAACTCTTCGTTGGCCAGGGCAGCCCCGACCTGTTGACCAAAGGCGAGCAGGAATCGGTTATCCAGAACGGTGAAGGGATCTCGGGCCTCTCCTACAACGACGACAGCGCCAACCACCTCGTCCTCCCCGAGAACGGGCAGCGCAGCCGTGTACGCGTATCCACCCCCGGAGGCACCCTTCGTTCGACTTGCTCGCGCCACATTGGGGACAGCCTCACGTCGAACACGCTCGGCGGCCTGCCGGGCGGTCTCGGGGGCGCCCTCAAATGGCCAGAGCGCTGCGACACCCGCCCCCTGAACGAAGTGGCCGCTGTCCCCCGTCGCGATCCACAGCGCAGACCCGTGAACACCTCGCAGGGACAGCGCGCGTCGCAGCATCGCCTCGGCCATCGGCTCCTGGCGAGCGATCCCCCCCTGAAGCTCCCCGGACAACGCGGTCAGGCTCGCCAGCCCCCGATCGAGGTCCTCCAGCACCAGGAAAACGATGCCCAGTCCGACGCCGATCGAGAACGTGATGTCGAGGTAGTATCCCCACGGATTCCACGCGCCGCGGGCGCGCAGGAGTGGGTAGTCCAGATGGTGCAGAGCCCAGAGAAACAGGACGATCGCGAGAAAACGGGCGGCCGGGGATCCGACGAGGCGATCGTAGCGGAGAAAGGCCGCACCCGCCGCCGCGGTCGTCAGGCTCAGGAAGCCGATCATCGGCCCCGCGGCTAACAGGAAGTTGTCCAGCAGGTAGATGCCGACGAACGCCCAGATGACAGGGAAGAACACCAGTCCACTGTACGCGGGACGCCACTCGAGTCGCTGTGCAAAGACGAGCGCAGCCCACAGGAACGCCACGGCGGTCCAACCGGTCGCGACCTGGTGCCAGAACAGCCAGGCCTGCGCCCCCGTGATCAGGAAGGTGATGATCGCGAGTAGACGCAGTGAATACACAGCCCAGGCGAGGGACCACAGACCAAAGTAGTGTCGGCGGTATCGGCGATTCAGGATGCCGCACAGCACGACAAGGCCGAGTGTGACCGCGAGTTGGAGATACGCGGCCGCCAACTCGGTATCGGAGGGCAGGACCGTAGCCGGATTCATCGCTCGAAGATCCCGGCAGTCCGCCGTCACGGCAACGGCTTGCCAACCGGGCCGACCCACATGATCCTCCGGTGTTGTGTTGATTCTGAACGATTCGTTCATGACGATAGCCGCTCCCCCATCGCCGCTCTTCGCCGACCGCGTCCATCGCATCGGCACAGAAGCCGCATTCTCGTTCGGTGCCCTCATCGAGCAGGTCGAGAAGGCCGGCACGCACGTCATCCGCTGCAACATCGGCCAACCAGACTTCCCGCTCCCGCAGCACATCGCGGAAGCTGTGAAGGCGGCCCTCGACCGCGGCCTCACTACGTACTGCGACCCGGGCGGTATCCGTGAGCTTCGGGTTGAGGTTGCTCGGTCGGTCGGCGAGCGCCACGGCCTGGATATCGACCCCGATCGGGTCGTTGTCTATCCCGGTGGGCGTCCACCGATCGGCTTCGCGCACATGGCGTACAGCAAGCCGGGGCAGGACGTCATCTACCCCTCGCCGGGGTACCCGCTCTTCGAGTCGTTCATTCCGTACTTTCGTTGCAATCCCTGTCCCGTCGTCTTGCGTGAGGAAGAGGGTTTCGGGCTGACACGGACTCAACTCGAGCCGCTGATCTCAGAGAACACTGGACTCCTGTTCCTGAACTTTCCGTCGAACCCGACCGGCGGAGTCGCCACCCGTGAGCAACTCGAGGGGCTCAGCGAGCTCATCCTCGAACGTACCGACCCCAACGTCCGCGTCTATTCGGACGAGTCATACGAGGCGATCACCTTCGACGGCGACGAGCACATCAGTATCGCCTCGATGCCGGGGATGGAGGCGCGCACGATCATCACCTCTGGCGTCTCGAAGACATATGCGTGGACGGGGGGGCGCGTGGGATGGGCCGTTTATCCGACCGTCAGAG
>JAKMDG010000069.1 GCA_022428035.1 Longimicrobiales bacterium | reverse complement strand
CCTCTCCTTCCAGGATCTCGCGCACCGCATCCGACACATCGTCGTCTTCACGGCCCACCAATCGTGTACCCCGCTCGATGATCGACACGCGCGACCCGAAGCGCCGGAAAATCTGACCGAATTCGAGCCCGATGTAGCTGCCCCCTAGGATGATGAGATGCTCTGGAAGCTCCTCCAGGTCGAGCAGGCGAGCATTGTCGAGCCAGGGCACGCCATCGAGGCCCGGAACATCCGGGGTTCTGGGGTGCGTTCCCGCGTTGATGTAGATCTGCCCCCCCGTGATCTGGTCATCTCCGACGCGGACGCTCCGGGGGCCATCGAACTCGGCCCATCCGCGGATCAGCGTGACGTCCTTCATGCCCTCGATCCAGGACACCATCCCGCGGTTATCCCGGATTCCGTTCACGCGTGCCCGGACCGCGGCGAAATCGACCCCGATCGCGCTGGTCTGAATCCCGTACTCCGAGGCGCGGCGGACCGTGTGCGCCACCTTCGCAGACGCGACCAGGGCCTTCGTAGGCGTGCAGCCGGTATTCACGCACGTGCCGCCGACGCGATCGCCCTCAATGATCGCAATCGACTCTCCCGTCGTACCGAGGTAGCTCAGAAGGGTACCGAGCGCCTGGCCCGAACCGATGATGACGTGGTCGAAGTGAGGCATGACCCGAACGGTAGAATGGTGTGTCGCGAGGCAAACCCGGCCCGCTGGTCCAGGGTTCCGCGTCACCTTGCGAGCCGCACGTCCCCGGCGGACTTTCGACTTCGCGCTCGTCCACCCAGACCGGAAGGGTCTCCATGCGTCGCCTGGTCACCTCACTCATCGTTCTTGCCGCCCTCGCGACCCCTGCTCCGCCTGCGCACGCTCAGGCCGGCCGCGCACTCCAGCTCGAGGACTACTATGCCCTGAAGTCCCTCAGCGCTCCTCGGCTTTCACCCGACGGTCGCTGGGTCGCGTACACCGTCTCCGCTCGCGTCGAGCAGGACAACTCCACCTACGTCGCAACCTGGATCGTACCAGGTGACGGTTCAGGTACTCCGGCACGCGTGCAGCACAACAGCCAGGACGTTTCCGAACCCTCCTGGGCCGACGGCATGCTACGCGTCGAGGATGAGGCAGGTGATCGCTGGCTGATCGACCCGAATCGACTCGATGCCGCCGCGACCCGAGCGTCCGACGGGGAGCCGGAGGGCGTGTTGAGCCCTGACGGGCGCTGGCGTGCCGTCGTGCGAGACATCCCCCGCCCTGTCTCACCCGCGCCCGATCTGACCGACTTCGAGCAGCGGCATGCGGATCGATTCGAAGGCGTGCAGTTCGACTGGTACCCGTTCGTGCGCGACGGGCAGGAATTCCCAGTCCCCGATCGCAGCGCCGCGGCCCCGAGCGAGATCTTCCTGGAGCCGGTGGACGGCTCCGAACAGGCCGTACAGCTCACGCAGCTCGGGCTGCGCCCGGGCAACGTATCGTGGAGCCCTGACGGCCGGATGATTCTCTTCACTGCGGATCCGAACGTCTTCAGTGAGCTCCTTTACGCGCGAACAGATCTCTTCACAGTCGACGTGTCCGGCAGCGTCACACGACTCACGGACGACGAGTTCACCTACTCCGGTGTGCGATTTTCCCCGAATGGCGACTGGATTTCCTACATCCGCTCGTTCGGCACGGACTACATCATCGACCGAAAGCTGGATCACGGCGGGCCTCGTGACCTCTACGTACGGCCCGCGGCCGGTGGGGGTCAGGTCAACCTGACCGCCGACTTCGATCTCGATGCCGGCACCCCGCGCTGGGCTCCCGATAGCGACCATATGTACTTCACGACCGGTATCGGGGGCGCAACACATCTCTTCCGCGTGTCGCCCGAGGGTCGAGCCGTGGAGCAGGTCACGACTGGACTGCGCCGGATTCAAGGACTCAGCATCGACGAGGACTTCGAGCGCATAGCGTACACCGTGGGCCACTTCGATCGTCCACCGGAGATCTGGACCGCAGACATCGACGGCAACAACGAACGTCAACTCACGTCGGTCCATTCGGAGTTCCTCGCCGAGGTGTCACCGAGTGGGTGGGAACGCGTCCTCTACGAGAGCTACGACGGAACGCCAATCGAGGGCTTCCTGCTGTACCCGCATGGCTACACCGAGGGCTTGGCCGCTGAATACCCGCTCATCGTCGTGAACCACGGTGGTCCCCACGCCGCATCGGGCTACGGCTTCAACTTCAAGAATCAGTTCTTCGCAGCAAACGGCTATTTTGTCTTTCTCCCAAACTTCCGTAGCTCAACGGGTTACGGCGACGACTTCAAGTGGGGTACTTGGGGCGCCTGGGGTACCAACGACGGAGAAGATGCACTGGCCGGTGTTGACCACCTGATCGAGGAATACCCCATCGATATCAGCCGGGTCGGCTCCACGGGGCACTCCTACGGCGGGATCCTCACCAATTGGCTCATCACCCGATATCCGGATCGTTTTCGGGCCGCGGTGAGCGGCGCGGGCGCCTCGAACTGGACGAGTAACTACGCACACTCCGACGTCGCGCGGACCAAAGAACTCGAATTCATGGGCCGTCCGTGGGAGCCACAGGCGCGGGAAATCATGATCCGGCAGTCGGCGTATCTGAATTCTGGCGGGGTGAAGGCTGCCACGCTCTTCGTGCACGGAGAGGTGGACTACCGCGTACCGCTCGAAGGGGCGATCCAGCTGTACACATCGCTCAAGAAGCAGGGCGTTCCTGCGGAATTGATTGTCTACGACGGCCAGGCTCACGGGATCCGAGGTCACTGGAACAACGTACACCGCATGATGAACGAACTGCGCTGGTGGGAGCAGTATCTAAAGCCGGTGCAGCCGAGTCTGACGAGCGACCGTTAGCCTCCGGTGTGAGAGTCTCACCTGTGGAGTCTGCAGGGATCCGATCTCGAACCGGGCTCGGCGCCTGGGTGAGAGAGCCTGGGCAAGGGGGCCGCGGACAGCTCAGCTTGCCCCGGATCGCCGCCGTGCGATCCACCACGCGCCGACGAACACGCCTACACCGATGATCATCACAGTCACTCCAACTTTCTGCATCAGCCAGAAACGATCCGCGAACGTGACCGCCCCCATCGGTGGACCACCCGGTCCGGGCTGAAAGGACTGAACCTCCCGAAACCCGAGCCAGGCCCGACCGACGAGCGCGACGCCGGTCAGGAATACGAGGGCTCCAATGCCATCGAGCAGCCGGCCGATTCGCGGAACGGCACTCAAGGGGGAGCCCCCTCGAGCAGAACGTGACCTCCGCATACGCTACGCCCCCATCAGCACCAGTAAAATCGATAGTGTCACCACAGACACCCCCGAAGAGATGACCACCACGCTCGCAGCGACCTCAGTCGCAGCCTCGTAGCGCGCCCCGAAGAGGTAGACCATCGCCCCACTGGGCAGCCCCGCCATGACCACCGCCACAGGAGCCCACGGCGCGTCCAGACCCAAAATAGGAACAACCAGCACCCAGGCCAGCACGGGCTGTACGATCAGCTTGATCCCCGCGAGCACCGAGGCAGGTCCGATCTGACCCTCCAGACGGTACCCCGCCAGGGATGCCCCCAGTGCAAGCAGGGCACACGGGATCGCCACCAACGCCATGCCCCGCGCTGCGGCCTCCACGGGACCAGGCAGAGTCAAACCAAGCAGGTTCGTCCCCAGGCCTAGCAGGATGCCCACAATGATCGGGTTGGCTAGGACTTCGAGGATGAGTCGCGCAATCCGGACCTGGCTCGCCTGCCCTCCGGGCTGCCGACCGCCTTCGATCAGAAGGATCGAGATTGGTAACAGTGTGGCTGAGTGAAAAGAGATGATGAGAAAGACGGGTACGGTCGCCTGATCGCCGAATGCGCTGAGCATGAGGGGAATGCCCAGGAGCACCGTATTCGAGAATCCCGCGCCCAGCCCATGAATCGCCTGATCGTCGATCGGGCGGTGGAAGAGGAACCGCGCGGAGAGCATCCCGAGCCCATACGCCGCAAACGCACTCGCGTAGTAGCCAAACAGAAACCTCCACGCGACCGGTGCAGAGAAGTCGCTCGTGGCGATCCGATAAAACAACATGACCGGGATCGCCACGTTGAAGACGAACAGAACCAGCCAGCGCACACCCGCTTCTCGGACCAGTCCGATACGCACCAGGACAAACCCGACGGCCATGACCCCGAAGACGGGGACGATGATGGAGACGAACTGTGTCAGCGGTCGCAGCTAGCTCAAGCAGGCGTGATGGCAGGCGGACACCGGTTCAATTTACCAGTGCATTCAAGGCGCCACGGTTCAGCAGCTGCCCCTTCGTCACCACCGCCTCGATCGCGCGAGTGTTCGTGATATCGTCGAGGGGGTTGGCGGTCAGGAGGACGAGATCAGCCACACGGCCAGTCTCGATCGTCCCCATCTCCCCCTGCAGTCCGAAGAACTCGGCCGGGTGCACGGTCGCTGCCCTGAGGGCCTCGAGTGGAGACAGGCCGGCACGCACCAGGAGCTCGAGCTCGCTGTGCAGGCTGTAACCGGGCGCGGCGAATCCGATGGGGGTGTCCGTACCCGCTCCGATCGGGACACCCGCCTCGTGCATGAGTCCAACGAGGAAAAGACTCCACTCGCCGTATGTGAGATCGCGCATGGGACCACCCTGACGGTTGGCCTCCGTCGCCTCACGCCACTCCCCGGCGGCGTCTGCGGGCAGCTTGTCGAGCAGCGTGTCCCAATCGGCTCGCGCGAATGGCGGCATGACGCCGAGCGCATTCAGGCGCAGCGTTGGCACCTGGATCGTATTCATCATCGCGGCGATGACCTCGGCACAGCTGGCCTCGTCGTATGCCTCGACCGCCGGGATCCGCTGCAGATTGTGCAGGCTAGACCGCAGGTCCCCCCCTGAGATACCGCCGGGATTAGCCAACCGAGCCTGGCGTTCGGCCACCCACACGTCTCCATCGGCTACGCAGTCCATCTCGATATTGCGCAGGTGCTCGAGCGACTGAACGTGGGGCCCGACGTCGCGTGCGCGCATCGAGAGCGGCACATGCCCATCCATCGGGAGGCCGCGGGCGCTCGCCTCCTCCACCAGCACCTCGAAGATCTCGGGCGTGACCATCTCGTAGATCTTGAGGAAGTCGACTCCGGCCTCGGCCAGTCGGGCAACATTGGCCCTGGCCGTCTCGACGTCGGGGTTCCCGATCCCGAGCGGCGGGCGACCGTTTCCGTCATAAACCACGTACTCCCCGTCCAGCAACGGGCCGGCGTAGAAGACGCGGGGTGCTGTCGCGCCCTCGACCTTCAGCGGTGCAACCGCAGCCAGCACCGGATCGAGTGGCCCACCCGTGTCGCGGATACTCGTGATGCCATGATTGAGGAAGAGCCCGGCCATCGCGTCGGTGAAACGCTCGTCATAGGTGAGGTGGACATGGAAGTCCCAGAGCCCGGGGATCAGATACTGCCCGGAACCGTCGACCGTCTCGATCGCGTCAACGGTCTCTCCGGCAGGCATGACAGCGGAGATCAGGCCGTTTTCGACCAGAACAGTCTGTGCTTCTCGGGTCCCGTTGACCGCGTCGATCACGGTCACATTCTCGATGGCGAGGTCCGCCGCAGGACCAGCCCCGCCGCAGGCGGCGAGGAAGTAGAGTGATACGGCGAAAGCGGTCGGACGAACGGATCGGGAAAGCATACTCATGGCCTGTCTCAGGGATACGACTCGGACAATCTAGGTGTTGGGGATAAACGTCGGCCACGGGTGATCGGCAACCCGTGGTCCACGGAGGAGCATCAGGAGGCTTGATCCCCCAGGATCTGCCTCGCCGCCAGCCAACCCGGTCCGCCTGATACGCACCCACCCGGATGTGTACCGGATCCGCACTGGTAGTAGCCGGATATGGGAGTGCGATACTGGTTCCAGCCCGGCGCGGGGCGATTCAGGAAGAGCTGATCCTCGAAAAGTTCGCCTGCGAAAATGTTGCCCTCACTGAGCCCGATCAGGCGCTCGATATCGAGCGGTGTGACAACCTCGCGATGCAGGATCAAATCACTGAATCCGGGAAAGAACTCCTCGATCGTGTGCTCCACGGTGTTGCCCAGGTTGTCGCGCTCGGCCTCCCAGTCACCCTCCGCGAGATGGTACGGCGCATACATCACGAAGCACGACATGACATGCTTGCCCGGAGGAGCCATATCAGGGTCGAGCGTGGACTGCACAGAGCAATCCAGGAACGGGCGGCGGCTGATACGTCCCGCCTCGCAGTCCGCCCAGGCCTCCATCAGGTAGTCGATCGAGGGGCCCAGGTTGGTGAAGCCCATGAAGATGTCTTCGCGACCCTCGAATCCCGGGAACGTGGGGAGGTCGGACAGCGCGAAGTTCACCTTCGCCGCGGTACCCTGGAACTTGAAATCCCGGATATGGCCGACGAGATCGCCAGGCAGGTCATCCGGATCGACGAGTCTGAGGAACGTCTGGCGAGGGTCGAGCGCGCTGACGACCAGGTCTGAATCCAGCACCGTACCGTCTTCGAGCTGCACACCCGTCGCACGTCCATCCTCGTATCGGACCCGGGCCGCACCCGCGTTCAGGCGGATGGTCCCACCAAAGCTCTCATAGGCCCGCGCCAGTACCTGCGTGAATCCTCCGTTTCCACCCTTGTGGAAACCCCAGTGCCCGGGCTCGCCGTCGTACTCACCGAGCTTGTGAAACAGCCAGACCAGCCCGGACTCTCGGTCCCGTACGCTACAGCGACTCCCGATGATCCCACTCGAGGCATAGAGCGATTTGACCAGATCGTTCTCGAAATACTCGTCGAGGATATCGGCGGCGCTCTTCGTCCTGAACGTCTCGAACATCGTTCGAACCTCAGGCTCGAGTTCTTCGAACCAGCCTTTTAGCTCGGCCATCGCCGCGATCTCGGCGGGGTCGTCACTCAGGCTGTTCGGCGGAATCCGGTCCATCCACGGCTTCAGCGCTCGGACCAGCCGCGCAATGATGTGATCGAGGTCCCGAGCGGCTTCGGCGTCGGCGGGTGAGTGACGTGCGATTTCGTGGTAGTTCGCGTCCGCGTCTGCGCCCAGCAGGAGGTACTCTCCATCCAGACCGGGCTGGAACGTATTCACGAGCGGCAGCACCATCATCCCGTGCTTCACCAGCTCCAGGTCGTGCACGATCTCGGGGCGCATGAGGCTGATTGCGTAGGAGAACGTCGTGAACTTGAATCCGGGGACAACCTCCTCGGTGATCGTCGCACCACCGACGAGGTGGCGCCGCTCGAGCAGCAGCGTGTTCAGTCCGGCCTTCGCCAGATAACAGGCGTTCACCAGCCCATTGTGACCCGCCCCGATGACGATCGCGTCATACCGCTGGGCGTCGCTCACGACCGGCCCTCCTCCGCCATAGGTGCCGTCTTGAGCGCCGGGTTGAAGAACGGCATCCGTCCGACGCGGGCGAGCACGTTTTGGGGTCGTCGGATGACCGTGACTTCGAGGTCGACCTCCGTTCCCGGCTCCGCCAGGTCAAGCGGTAGCTTGGCGATCGCGAGGGGTAAGCGCAGGAGAGACGAGGCCGTGAAGCTGCTCGCATATCCAGCGTAATCCCACTCCGCAGTTCCTCGCCGATAGACACTCATGGTCGACTCCGAGTACACCTCGTGCCGAGGCGGAACGACACCGGCGTCCGTGTACACGCGCTCGTAATCGTGCCAATCGACAGCCAGACCGACCGTGGTCCAGCGGCTCGTACGCTCCTGAAGCTCAGACTCGATCGCGGTGCGCCCAACAAAGTCCCGATCATCGTCAGCAAGCGTCCGAAACATCCATGACCATCCGAGCTCGACAGGCGTCTCACGCTGTTCGTCCACCCACGCAAAGCGCGACGAGTGGAAGTCCGCACCCATGAGGAGCAGGCCTGCCTCGATCCGAGCCATTTTGAGCGCAGTGGTGCCAATCGGCGTGATGTTGTGGCCACGACCGGCGTCCATCACGGCGTCCCATACCGTGCACGCGTCCTGTGCGGGAATCCAGAGCTCGTAGCCCAGATCACCGGTGTACCCGGTTCGTGAGACCACCACCGGACATCCCTCGATCTCAGTCCGTACGACGCTGAAGTAACGCAGAGGTGTCGCGTCGTCAGTCAGCTGACGGATCACGCTGTGCGCGTGCGGACCCTGCAGGGCCAGGATCCCGAAGGCTCGGGACACATCCTCGATCTCCACGTCCGCACCCATGTCTCTCGCAACGACGCGGAAGTAACGGAGCGTCGGTTCGGCGGCAGTCAGCCAGTACTCGCCTTCAGCCACCTGCATGATGACACCATCCTGGAGCACAAAGCCGCGCTCGTCGCACCAGCACGTGTACTGGGCCCGACCGGGCGGACATCCGGCAATGTCGCGCGCAAGTACGCGGGACAGAAACCGTACTGCATCCGATCCGGTGACCTTGTACTTGAAGAGTGGAGTCGAGTCGAGAAGCGAAACCGAATTCCGGATCGCGTAGTATTCGGCCGTGAGCGAATACTGGTACTGAGGCGGAACGAGGTATCCGGCCCAATGCTTCCAGAGCCCGGCCTGGTTCTCGGCTTCGACTCGAGGGTGAAACGGGGTGGTGAGGGGCATCGTCGCCGACGCGTGCGGGGGCAGTCTCGTAGGGCGCCCGCAAGGTACGTCGACGGTCCTCACACGCCATGGGTCAGCGTGCCGGATATTGTCAGAGATCGCGTCGAAATCGCTTGATCGGATGGGCCACCGGACCTAGTGTGCGGTGGTACGTACACGCGTCCCCACCGTGGGACGCTCCATGGACCGTCCTGCAGCATGCTCCACAAGCTCGTCGCTCCAACTAGCAGGTCAGCTTCTCGAGGCACCAGGCTCGCACTGGCCCTCGCGGCTGCCGGAATCGGGGTCGCAGCCTGCGCCGACCAACCCACCGTACCGGTCACACGGACGGAAGACACCTCGGGTCTGGACCTGGACCTGGAGTTCCAGCTCCAGCTGTCGCTCATGGGGATCGATGGGCGCATCGAGGAACGGTTCGCCGAAATGCTGGGCCGCGACATCGACCAGAATCTGGCGGAGACCGGCCGCCTCCTCTTCTTCGATCCGATCCTGTCGATGACGCAGGACAACAGCTGCTCGGGCTGTCACGGGCCGAACGTCAGCTTCAACGACGCAAAGTCGATCTCGGTCGGCGTCGGCAACAACGGCGTAGTGGGACCCAATCGCACGGGGCCGTTCAACCTCCGTCGAGCACCCACGATCATCAATGCCGCATTCTATCCGAACCTGATGTGGGATGGCCGCTTCGCGTCCGAGTCACTGGACGGCTTCGATAACTCGAGAGGCTTCCGCCTGCCGCAACCCGAGGGCAATTCCCTGTCTGATCTGGACCATCTACTCATGGCCCAGGCGTTCACCCCGGTCGCAGATCGTATCGAGATGACCGGCTTCGACTTTGAAGGCGACAACGACCAGATCCGAGCGGAAATCACCCGACGCGTCGACGAGGTCGACGAGTACCGGACACGGTTCGCGGCCAGCTTCCCCAGCATCGCCGAGGGAAGCCCACTCGAATACGAGCACATCGCCCGCGCGCTGGCCGAGTTTGAGTTCACCCTGATCCGCGCCGATGCACCTCTGGATCAGTACGCACGGGGTGACACGGCCGCGATGACCGCGGCCGAAAAGCGGGGTGGCCTGCTCTTCTTCCGCGACCCGGCGGCGTGCTTCGAGTGTCACATCACACTCGGGTACGCCAACCAGATGTTCAGTGACTTCGAGTCCCACGCGATTGGCGTTCCGCAGATTGCGCCGGTGAACACCAACGCGACGTACGACGGCCCGGGACGTGATGAGGATTTCGGTCGAGAGCGCAGCACAGGCGATAGAGGCGATCGCTACAAGTTTCGGTCAACGCCTCTTCGAAACGTCGCCTACCAACCAGCGTTTATGCACAACGGCGCATTTGTCTGCCTGGACAACGCGATCCGGCACCACCTCGAGATGGAGCGTTCTCTGGACGAGTTCACGGGCGAGCACCTGGAGTTCGGTCTCCGGGCGAAGCGCGGGCCGGACGCAGCGATGATCCAGGGCGCTCACGAGATTTCAAGGATTCCTCGTGGCACCCTCGACATCCACGAGTTCTCAGATCTGCTGGCGTTCGTAGAGATTTCTCTGGCTGACCCCGAGGCGCACCCGGACGCACTGAGGCATCTGATTCCATCGACGGTGCCAAGCGGGCTCCCCGTGCACGACTTCCAATACGGATCCACCGCACCGGAGTGCCGCTGACCCGCTCGTGGCTCCAGAGGTGAATCCGGGGCACTGATCAGGCGTCGGCAGCCTCATTGTCCCAGAGCCCGCGCAGGAGTTCGTACGTATAGAAGCCGGTCGAATGCCCGTCGCTCCAGACGAACTGCAGGGCATACCGACCCACGTAGTGGATCGCCGACGGATACACGTCAGGGGCGACCTGCTCGGGGGTGAGCGTCCGCACGCCGGTCATCTCGTCCACACACCCGGCACACGGACAAAGCAGCCGCAATTCACGGGGAACGTACTCGGCTGCGACGCCATCACCCCAGACGATCCGCAGTTTGGTCTCGTCTTCGGACGGCCCGATTTCGGACGGGTGGTAACGGGGATCGCGCGCCATCAGTCAGCCAGATACGAGGCGAGGGCCCGAAATGCCGCACCGCGATGGCTGCGTGCATCTTTCTCCTCGGGTGTCATCTCTGCGTAGGTCCGGCCCAGTTCCTCGTTGTACACATGCGGATCGTATCCGAAGCCACCCGACCCCGCCGGCTCATCCACGATCCGCCCGGGCGCTTCGCCTCGGAAGTACGACGGCTGCGCGTCTCCGGCTTCAACAAGTGCCGCAACGCAGACGTACCGCGCCGTCCGATCGTCAGCCGGCACGCCGCTGAGCTTCGCGACCAGGTGACGGTTGTTGGCAAGGTCGAGTGGCCGTCCGTCGAGATCGACAGGGGCTGCGCCACCATCCGGAGCGAATCGCTTCGACCGAACGCCCGGGGCTCCCTCCAGTGCGTCGACGGAGATACCTGAGTCGTCCGCGACGGTCGGAAGGTTCGACTGTGCCGCGAAGTATCGTGCTTTGGACAGGGCGTTCTCCTCGAAGGTGTCATACGGCTCGAGCTCCTCCTCCGCGCTGTCGTATTCGATCCCGGCGTCATCAAGTCCGAGCACCTCCAGATCCGGCACCAGAGCAAGGATGCGGCGGATCTCGCGCATTTTGCCTGCGCTACGCGTCGCAATCAGCAGGCGCACGTCAGCCTCCAGCCAGTGCGCGTGCCTGAGCCGCGAGCAGAGTTTCGATGCCCCCCATGCCGAGGTCCATCATCTGATCGAGGCCACTCCGCGGGAAGGGATCGCCTTCTGCGGTCCCCTGAACCTCCACCAGGCCCCCGCTTTCGGTAGCAACCAGGTTCATGTCCACCTGAGCCCCGGAGTCCTCACGGTAGTCGAGATCGAGACAAGGCAGCCCGTCCACGATACCGATGCTCACGGCGGCCACCTTCTCCCGCACCGGCGAGCGCTCGACAAGCCCCTCGTTCATCATCCATCGGGTGGCGAGCTCGAGAGCAACGCACGCCCCCGTGATCGACGCTGTACGGGTTCCGCCGTCCGCCTGCAGGACATCACAGTCGATCGTCACGGTATGCTGCCCCAGGGCCTGCATGTCTGTCACGGAGCGAAGCGAACGCCCGATAAGGCGCTGGATCTCTTGCGTGCGGCCCTTGGGTCCGTTGCGTTCGCGCCGTACGCGCGTGTGGGTGGCACGTGGCAGCATCGCGTACTCGGCGGTCACCCACCCAGCGCCACTCCGCTCACGCCACGGTGGCACACCTTCGGCGACGCTCGCTGTGCACAGCACCCTCGTATTGCCCGTGGCAATCAAACAGGACCCTTCGGCATACGGCGCAGGATCGATTTCGATAAGAACGGGCCGTCCCTGATCGGGGCGGCGTCCATCGTGACGCTCAGACATGATTCGTGGGGCTCAGGTGGAGGGCTGGTCCGCGGTGCTACGTATCCGGTAGGCCAGATCGGTTGTCGAGTACCCCTCGACAAAGGGGATGAGTTCAACCCGGCCACCGTGGCTCTCGACGGTCTCCCGTCCGACCACATGATCAAGATCGTAGTCTCCCCCCTTCACGAGCACATCCGGGATGAGAACATCAATGAGCACCGCGGGTGTGAACTCGTCGAACAGGCAGACATAATCAACACATTCCAGGGAGCCGAGCATGAACGCCCGATCGGACTCTCCGACGAGTGGGCGGTCATCACCCTTTCCGAGGCTACGGGTCGACGCATCCGTGTTCAGCCCGACGACCAGCACGTCACCGAGCGCTCGCGCTGCAGCCAGATAGGTCGCGTGGCCCCGGTGCAACAGGTCGAAGACCCCATTGGTAAAAACGACGCGCTCGGAGCGCGGAGTCCCCAGCCGTCGAACCAGTTCGTCTCGACAGATCAGCTTGTCTCCGGCCGCGCGCAGGCTCACGAAGTCTCCAGGCCCGCCAGAAGTCGATATCCACGAGACACCAACTCCGCGGCGACGGCCGCACCCAAGCTCTCGGGCTCGTCCAGCGGCCCGGTGCGGTCCGACCGAACCAGCCGGTCTCCGGCTGGACTGGGCGCGGCGGCCCACAGCCGGATCCAGCGACCGGATGGCTGAGCCAGGCAACCCAGGGTGTCGGTGCCGTGTTGTTCGACGGCGTCCAGCAGTGCCAGTTCAGTACGAAGCGCGGTCCGGGTCGGCAGGTGATCGAGTGCAGTCGCCTCCGCAATCGGGTGCCTGGCGATCAGGGCCAGCGCTCCCTGCCCCGGCTCAGGGAGCCACGCTTTCGGATCGAGTGCTTCCACCGCGGTATCCAGCAGATCGGCGTGACGCGCATCCAGGGCGCTCATGATAAGTACGTCTGGCACCCCTGCGGCTGCGCCGCCTTCGGCACCGTCTCCGTTGCGCGCGCGGTCTGCGATCCTACGCACCTCAGCCGTGTCCAGGGTCAACGCCTTAAGGTCCGGCCGATGGGCAGCCAGAAACGCCCCACGACGAGCACCACAGAATCCCACGGTAGCTCCTGCAGGCAGCGCGGAGAGCGAAGAAGCTCGTCCTTGTAGCGCGACGACTACATCCCGCGTCTCCATCCTCGGCAAAACCGCAACCGTCGTGAATCCCTCGAATGCGCTGCCCCGCATCGCCGAGATACCGACAAGCGCCAGATCGATCTGGTGGTCTCGGAGTAACGCGAAAGAATCGTTTCGATCCAGCTCACCGACGAAGTCGACGTCCACACCCGACTGGTGAAGACGGTCGAGGACATGTCCGGTACGAGCGGTAATCTCGGGGTGGGTAGCCAGCCTGGCTGTCACGTGGTCATGCCCCTTCCCGACCGCCCGAAACGGGTCGGCCGAGAGTGTCGATCAGAAGAGGTAGAACAGGAGGTAGGCCGCCAACAACAACGCGACCCAAAACACCATGCTACCGGAAGGCCACGACCGAGCCAACGGCCCGACCTCCCCATGCAACCGATCGAGGCCACTCAACACAGAGTGAACAAATTCCATGACGGCCGCACGGACATAACTGTCGACGCGACCAACCGCCCCGCCGACCCTCGTGACGATCCACGGCCCAAGCTTCCTGTAGGTCCAATCGGCATCGATGTTCGTCGAACGAAGCTCGGGTGGATAGATGTGGGTCTTCTGGAGGCCGACAAAAGCGAGGGCACCGAAGAACAGAAGCTGCGTCTGAGTGAGGACGTGCGTCAGGTCGTATGGGTGGTACGAGGCATCGAAGGGCAGAATGCGGTACAACGTCTGCTCGGGAAACGCCCCGATCACGATATTGAGCACGACGGCGATCCCCATCGCGATCAGCATGTTCCGCGGCGCCTCGTTCGTCCGAATTCCCGAGTCATGCCCGAAGAAGGCGAAGAAGGGGATCTTGATCCCCGCGTGGTGGAACACGCCTGCGGCGGCGAACAGAAGAACCAGCCAGACGACTGTGTGGCCTTCCTCGATCGCAGCAGCCATCACCATCGACTTCGACACGAACCCGCTGAAGAGCGGGAACGCCGAGATCGACGCTGCCCCCACCATGCAGGCCCCGGCTGTAAGGGGCATCGACTTGTGCAGGCCGCCGAGATCGGAGCCGTTGATCCGTCCTGTCTGGTGTAGAACGGCGCCCATCGACATGAAGAGGAGGCCCTTGAAGATGACGTCGTTGAACGCGTGCGCGACGGCTCCGTTCACTGCGAGGGCGGTCCCGATGCCGATCCCCGTGACCATGAACCCGATCTGGTTGATCATGCTGTACCCGAGCACGCGACGCAGATCGTTCTCGATCACCGCGTAGAAGATCGGGAATGCGGTCATGGTCGCGCCGATGTAGATGAGCAGATCCTCACCCGCAAACGTCCGTGCCAGCGCGTAGACGGCGACTTTCGTGGTGAACGCACTCAGGAACACTGTCCCGGTCGGAGTGCCTTCGGGATAGGCGTCGGTGAGCCAGTTGTGCAGAAGCGGGAACGCCGCCTTGATCCCGAGCGCCAACAGGATCACCCACGCTGCGATCGAGCCGTCGAGGCCGATGTGCTCGAGGTTGATCGACCCGGTCTCCCACGCCCGCATCATCGTTCCGGAAAGGAGGAGGACGCCCGACAGGACGTGGATGATCAGATACCGGAAGCCCGCCTTGTAGGCCCGGGCTTCGCCGCGCGCCCATATGAGGAATACGGACGTGAGCGCCAGAAGCTCCCAGAAGATGAAGAGCACGACCAGGTCGCCCGCGAAGACGGCGCCCAGAGCACTTCCCGCGTAGAGCATCGCGGCCGAGTGCTGCACCGTGGCGCGGTCCTCGTCGCCCAGATGGAGCGCGAACACATTTCCGATCAGGGTCGCGATATGGAAGAGGTAGCCGAACATCAGGCTCATCCGGTCGACCTCGAAGACCGAGAGCGTGTAACCGGCCACCTCCCACTGGAGGTGCACTCCCTCCTGCATGCCAATGAGATTCACACCGCCGAGGATCGGAACAGCGACCAGGAGCGCCTGCCTGATCCTGCCCCGCGTGACCGCGGCAAGCAGACCTCCAATGAAGAGGAGGACGAACGGTGGGGCGTCAATCCACATCGTAGTAGTCCTCCCCGCGCATCAGGCCACGC